>CAYTDY010000137.1:0-6578 GCA_964436665.1 uncultured Desulfobacteraceae bacterium | reverse complement strand
TCAGAGAAAATTACTTCCTCAATCTAGCCCATTTATGATAATAGCGGTTAACTGCGTGGGGAAACTGCCATCTCCCGTAATGCCGATATCGATCATGGATAAACCTGATAAGAGTGATATAGTAAGTGGGGCTGAAACCATTGTAGACTATTGGATTTCATTAGACGATCTCATGAGAATCCATGACAAGAGTACTTTAATGGGGATAATGGGGATCCAAAGTGGATGAAAATATTCCTACTAACAGTTCTTTTAGAGAGTACTTCGCTAGTATTTTGCGAGATGCCGGTTTTGACGTACAAATTTACCTACTTGAAAAAGACTCCGATCCTATAGTACTTGCAGAGAATGCTTATTACGTGATAGCTTTCCAGGTCTTTGATCTATGGAGTGACCTCACTGATTCTGTAGGGCGTATTGAAATGGACTTCTCTGCCCTGATTTCTCAACATACTGATACCCCAAAGGTTTGGGATGCGTACATGATATTGGTATGTCGTAGTAATATTCATGGGAAGCAAGAATTTAATGAGCTTTCGGATATGCTCTATAATACTCGTTACACCCGAAAAATAGTACGATACGGATTTGAAGATTCAATATCTAAGCTTTCGGAAGTCGCAAGACCGTTTGTATCTTTGCGTGAGGCAAGGTCTTCTGCTAAGGGTCGAGATCCACTCCGCTTACTTGAGGCAAAGATGATAGAAAGCGGGCTTGATAGCAAGGATCGCGATACGCTGCATAGGCTAATAACAATTTTCAGGGACAGAGGTAATCTTGATGGGAACTGAGTCGACAGTTATTCAGCAAGAGCCAATAGTTTTTGACTCCATCTGGATAGAGCAGTTTAGAGGTTTCAATAAGGGACAGGAGATACCATTGAATGCGTCCGCTGTTGTACTTTCTGGAGCCAATGGTCGGGGAAAGACTTGCGTTTTTGATGCCATTCAATGGCTTGTTCTCGGACGCATTGACAGACTCGAAAAGCTACGTTTTAGACAAAATGAAGAGCATATCGTAAACCGGTATGCTCCACTGGGTTCAAAAGCTACTGTTAGTGCGAAATTAAAGGGCGTAAAATCCGGTAAACTAATTGAGGCGATTCGCATTGGGAATTATAGGTCAAGTACTTTACAGATCAAGTGCAATGGAGAAGAGCAAGTTGGGAAGAGAGCCGAAGAATGGTTTAGGACTGAGCTTAGTGGATCTATGCTCGATGAAGCTATTTTCGAGCAGTGTTTTATGAGTACAGCCCTTCTTCAGCAAGATCTCGTTCGGGAATTTCTTTCAAGATACACCCATGCTCAAAGATTTGAGATCTTGTCGCGGCTATTGGGGCTTTCGGTAATAGATGAATTCATAGAGAAACTTGCAGAGACTGCAGGTAATATTGACAAACGTATGAAGGCAATACAAATCGAGCTAACGGAAATAGAAGATCAAATAAGAAAGTTGGATGAGGGATTACAGGAAAGCAAAACTAGAATGGAGATGGCCCCCCTCCTTACTGATGCAATTGGCGCTCTTGAATTTAAGATTAAAGAACTTGGCTTTCTATTTCTTCTTAAAGAGGGCCAAGATAGCAAAGACTTAGAACTAAAATCTATTATTAGTGATATCAGCCAATATAGAAGTACGATCAGACGTCTAGATGAACTGGTTGAAATTGTGCGTCTCCATCTAAATAAAAGGCAGGATGTTACACTCTCAGACATAGAACAGAGCCTTTCCAAGAAACAGGAAGAACTTGACAATGAAAAATCGTTTTTAAAGGAAGATTTGAGTAATGAACATAAATTAAAGAGTGCATTAGATGAAGCCAAGACAAGAAGTGAGAATTTACATCAACTTGCTTTGGTGGCTCTTCCTCTGCTGGGTGACTATTGCCCGGTGTGTTCTCAAAAAATAGATAAAGACAACATTGAGAAACATTTGCAGTCTCTCTTATCCGAGCAACCGGAACTCAGAGAAACACAAGCATCCTATGACAACGCAAAGAAAGCGGTTTTAGAGCGGCAGCAGAAAATTGAGAAAATTGAACTCGAACATAAAGAGCTCACTGGCATAATGGAATCCGTGCAGTTGTGGAGCACGCGTATGAATGCATTCCTGAAGGAAATCAAAGAAATAGGCCAAGATCTTGAGAAAATAGGCTTTATAGATAGTATGGTTGAATACGCTACTAATATTGATCAATTATCTCGCATAATCGAATGGTCTTCAAAGAGCTTGACTAATTTACAGAACTTACAAGAACTTACAGAGAAAGCAATTGCAGCCCTATCTGTGACTGACGAAAAAGGGCGGTTCGATAGGTTAAAAATTGAGAAAGATCACTTGCTTCAAGATTTTGAAGAAAAGAGAAAAGAAATTGAAGCGGTAAATGAGGAATACCAAAGAAGAAAAGATCTTATCGAACTTGCAAAAGCAAGATCAACGATCGTTGTCAAAGAAGCTTTTGATGAACTTGAACCGTTAACTCAGGACCTTTTCGAAAGATTGGCACCTCACCCAACCTTTACTCAACTTTCCTTTTCGCACGAGCTATATCGTGGGCGTGGCTCATCTGTCCCTCAAGCAACAGATCCACAATCTAACCTTGAAATAAGCCCCGCGGTAGGATTTAGCTCTGCTCAAGCGAATGTTGCTGCCTTATGCTACTTTCTAGCATTTGCATTTGCTAGCAGCGAAGCTGACTTTGGTGTGGTACTATTGGATGATCCGCTTCAATCAATGGACGACGTGAATATTTTGGGATTTTCAGATTTGTGCCGTTTCTTGCGTAAAGAAAAGCAACTCATAATCGCTACACATGAAGAACGCTTATCCAACCTATTAATTAGGAAATTAACTCCCAGAGATGAACTTATGCACACATTAAAGATAGAGTTCCTATCTTGGAATCGAGATGGACCAAACATAGATACGCACAGTATTGAAACTAGTACTACTATACCAGTGTTAACAGGTCTCGGTAGCGGGTGAACCATCGGTATTCTCGGGACATAATACCGAATTTGTAGTAGGCCTAATTGGTATGGTGTCCCTGGAATTCGGCACGCTGCACTTAAAGATTAAAACGAACCTGCCTATATTACTGCACAATCAGCTTTGTTCAATGATAATTGGATACGTCACACGATTCGTCAGCTTGTTTAACACAAAGCAGTACCTCATAACGTTAGGCCACCGCGGCTGGAAATTCAAATCTTGACAATATTCTGTGCCACCTTCGAAGATTGTCAATGTTGACACTGGAAAGCAATTGTCGATCGAAGTTCTGTACACTCTGCTCCAAACAAGTTAGGGATGACCCTAGCCCTCTTTGCGACAAGTCATTTAGCTCTCTGAGTCTTGCGTTGAGAAAATGCTCAGCAGCACGGTTGGCGTCCCACATGCCAGAGAAATTTGCAAGATTAGAGCCGATAACAGCTTTGCATGTGGGGCAGTCACACATTAGATTAGGGTAACGTCTCAGTAGATCTTCGGCCTTAGGCAAGCTTAAGAACCTGTGAAGTTCGGGCACATAGTAGCGAGGATTCGGAACTCCCCCAGCTCTACCGTAAGCAAATATGTTCTTCGAAGAACCATATCCCAAACCAAAAGAAAATCCAGTTAGACCTACGTGCCAAAGGAGAGCTGAAAAGTATCCACCATATAGTTTTATGACTGGCTTCCGAAAGCTTGATAGGGCTGCCACCAGCTTAACCAAGCCTTCGAGCTGTTTGAGGCTAGCATCTTCCTCTTTGAAATCGTTAACCCAAATGAAAAAACCATCGTGATTATCCGAGGTATAGTCACGTACTATAATCTCAATCTCATGTTGTTTCTCAAGCAGCTTAGGAGGAACTAAGATAACAGGGAATATCTTCCAGCCCTGTTGTTTAACATCAGAGACTTCTCTTACAAATCGTAGAGAAACAGCGTACCAAGGGTCTTGCGTATCTTTGAAATAGAAGTATGGTGGAATGAGAACTTCAGGTTCAACTTGTGGAAGGAGGAGCTCGAAGTCATGGTAGTAATCGGCGAAACTAGGGGGTCGCTTGAGTCTCTGTAATTGATAATTGATAACGTTCTTTGTCAGTTCCTCGACATTTCCTGAGGCATTTTGCAGGTCTTGCCAGTTGATCGGACGCTTGCCAATTTCTCTCTGGACTATTGAACCATATTTGACACTGATCTCAATAAAGGACCTTTTGATCTTGCTGTCCTTGGACGCCATTACGTATTTGATGGGTTGAAGAAAGGTATACGTCATAGGGTCAATCACGAAAGGCTTCCCCAAGCCTCTTATGAAACTGGGCACTGAGGACCCAAAACTCTCGATCACACTAGGCGTAACCAGAATACCATCGTAGGCTTGCCGAGCAATCCTTAGAATATCCTTTTCTCCCAAACTCCCTAGCTTAACAAAGGTCATTGGCTTCTTTGGTTCTATTTCAAACATTTCCTAACTCCCGTGTTCATTCGTCCGACGCGAGCACTTTCTCTAATATTTCAGATTCAGTAGTATACTCAGGGTATTTTTCGTAAACGTATTTAAGCAAACGTCTAAGTGGTTGAGACGCCCATGTAGATTTAATGTACCTTATGTTATCCACGATGGTAGCATCAAGTTTCTCAGCCCCTTTGGCATACGCTTGAGCATATTTTTTACCTATGTCAGTCAACGTATAGATTGCATTACTTTTCATTCTGTCAAAATCGATACTTTCCTCTATTTCCAACTCTTTCAGTAAGCGTGATTCTAGTCCAAGTTGATTCCCTTCTGCCGGCTTGCGCTCAATGAGATTACGCTCAACTAGTGCATCTAGATCGTCATAAACTGCTTTTTCAAAAGGACCGAGTTTATAAGGAGCGAAGGCGTAATAATCGGAGATGTATCTGTCCAACCCCGCATCCATTTTCATTAGAAAGAGCAGTTTCATTATCCTGACCCTACCTTGGATGCTCTCACCCGTGATTCCACGCTTGCCAGATGCCCATAACAAAAGTAATAAAAGATGAACCCTTTTCTTAAGAGGCAAGGCAACCACTTCCTTATCGATGTCTTCCCCAAGTTTGGTTGCTCTTTCTGCTTCGAATTCGAGAGACAGTTCTCTGAATTGATTTGCAAACCTTGATAAGCTGGTATTAAGATTGTGCTGAAACTTCAGAGGGTCCACATCCCAATCAGCTACAGCACTGGTGCGAGTTTTGGTACCTGTCCCTTTTGTAAACGTTTCGAGAGCCAACGCGCAAGTTTCGCATCCCGATGCGTGTTCAGCCATATGGTTCCACCTATCTTTTATATCCTCAGGGTCATTGGTAAAGGATAGTTCTAATATTAACCTCAATGCCTTTGTGCATACATCCATAACATTTACTCCTTTATCAGTTCATCAGAACCTCAGGTCAGGATGTCTTTAAACTCTGGATTCCTTGTCAAAATGTCCCGCATGATATCCAATATTCGTCTATACGCTCTAAGCTCTTCGTCAGCTCGAAGATGTACCTCAGATAATGATTTTGTTTCTTGCAACCTTTGCTCTAATTTCCCTTTCCCAATTGTGAGCAAGTCAATCACATACTTCTCCACCGCTTCTGCCAGCTGTTCTTTAGTCCAGAAATTGTCGATTCTTTTCAGTAAGCCCCTCATACCTGCATGGATCCCAACAAGAATCACCATAACAGCCCAACCGGTTGCCTTTAGTTCCCGCTCCATTCTCGCCTGTGGTGTAGTGGCTGGTGAAAGACTCTCCATTATTACCTCTCGATACTCGCCCACCTTGGTAACAAAAAGTTCCCTATCCACATTTCAAGTATAACACAGTGATTACTCATATTTGCAGTTCATATAAACAGACTGTCTCCCAGTTTATTACCTCCGTTATACTATCTCCACATTGCGGTTGTTATTCATAGCTTCCGTTCTAAGCTAATATATAATCATTTGAAAGCTACATAGGGGTTGACTGCTATGGTATCACCGGCATCGGTCGGCAAATTAAGTATCTGGTTCTTCCCCATAGAATATTCATATATTAGTAGTGCTCCATCAAGAAGTGAATGAATTGCAAGAAACATCAAGCATTGTGTTAAAATAAAAGTAGGTCAGACGGAATAGAAAACATTGTAATGAGAAGAGCAGGAGTTTACGTAATTCGAGGCACCAAAGGAACACGCGTTGGTCAGTCAACTAATGTCCATCGTAGGATTCCCGAAGTGCTTAGGCAGCATCGGCAATGTGTTGGACAGCCCCGAAGAATTGAGTTTTATCCAGCGCAGGGAGTTGCAAATCGGCGACGCCTTGAGAAACGTATGATTCAAAAGGTACATCCATCGTGCAATATTCGGAATGACTAGTACTGCGTTCAACATCGATTGGAATCGCGTTCCTTACCATTCCATATGCATTGGATCTACTAGATTGCCGAGATCTTAGGGATAACAATAAGCCATATTGTTACCTGATATTCTCGCTTACTTGGAAGGCAGCCGCTAGCTACCTCTGCGGCTCGATAATTACGTTTAGGAAACTAGGAGACAGGAGTCGGTAATCAGTCGCTACCCGTCAACCGACGGCAGACAGTTTGCAG
>CAYTDY010000136.1:0-6595 GCA_964436665.1 uncultured Desulfobacteraceae bacterium | reverse complement strand
TTATCTATGACATCAAAACTCATAGCGCCAAATGGACATACAACAACACAGGCGCGGCAGCCTATGCACACATCGTAATCAATCTTCACGAAATCTAATTTCTCATCACGAGAGATGGCCTTCACCGGACAGACATTTATACACGGGGCATCCTCGCATTGCTGACAGGACATCGGAATGTAGAGGCCCTCCGACTCCCACTTCATCACCTTTATACGACTTCGGGAGGGGTTAGAAACACCTTCATGCATAACCGAACATACAAGCTCGCACAGCCTGCAGCCGGTGCATTTTTCATAATTTACTATAAGGACTTTAGCCATTGATTTCCTCCTATTAAATACATTAAACCAGGTGGGACGGCTCTTTATGCAGGCCAAGCCTCTTTAGCGTCTCTGGAGAAGGAACTCCATTTTCGTCCCAGCCATGGTGCTCATAGTATTCATCAATCATCTTCTTAAACTTTTTTCGATCTATCTTGGAACCGATGACGTCAGGCGCCCCACGCCTGCATGGTTCATCAAAATAGCGGTGATTAAGGGTGTCGCCTTTTTTTGGATCATCTCGTGTTAATCCTTCTCTGAGATTAAACAGTCTCTCTATATTGTAGCATCTCTCTGCTACGGTCCAGATATCCGTGGGGGTTATCTCAAGTCCGGTATTGTAATAAATGACCTTGGCCCAATCCTCAAAATTAGGAAGTGTTGCTCCAAGGAATGTAGTGTGATACTTGCATATGCCAAGGCAATCCACCCCCATGTAGCACAACTCTTGCCAGAATACCTGCCATGGCTTGCCCACATATGAGGTATGTTCTGAGCTCAATGGGCCATCGTAAAAAACTGGGTTACTATATATCTTCCTGAGAACCTCCTCAGGTAAATGGTAAAGATCAATGGCGGGCCGGCTCCTCAGATGGTCGGAACCTCTGGAGCCCGTGGCTATACCAAGGGCCAGTGCCGGAGTTGCCCTCTCATCTGAATGCAGATTGCTCATTCCTTTGACTTGGATGAGATAACTAAACGAATCCTTACCTATTTTTTCAGAGGCTCGGATTCCTCCCTCAGCCAATGTATCACCCAGCGAGCCTTCTCTAAAGGCTATGCGGCGAATCATTTCGAGGAGCGCTTCATCATTTCCAAACCTTAAATCCAGACCATCGGTATCTTTACTGGTGAGGATTCCCTCTTCGTAAAGCTCCATTGCCCAGGAGATAAGGCTGCCGGTCTCCAAATTATCCATACCCCACTGATCTACTAAGTGATTACCTGTTAAAACGGTAACTGCATTTTTGCAGTCTGGTTCTCCACCAAAGGCACCCTGGGAAGTGTATTCCGGCCCTTCATCATATTTCCCGGCATAGGGGCCTGAAGGGATTCTATACTGTGCCCTGCAGTGAACCTGACAGCCAAAGCAACCAGTCATGTGATAAGGCCCCATAGTTTCCTCACAGATTTCATCAATCCTCTCTGGCTCGATATCATCAGCATACTCACACTGGTTATACTGGAAATTTCTGGTCCTTATTCCACCCCAGGAATTGGTTGCCCCCCAGATGAAAGGAGTCCCAAGTGTTCCCTGGGTTTGATTTACCTTGGCACTTACTATTTGATCAATGAACCTTTTATTATACTCTAAGGCTTCCAATGGATATGATATCTTGATATCCATAGTTCCTTTAACGGCTATCGCTTTGAGGTTTTTACTGCCCATGACAGCACCCATCCCACTTCTTCCAGCAGCATTTTTGATGCCTGTCATAACATTGGCAATCCTTACCAGATTCTCACCGGCCGGGCCAATAACTGCACTTTTAATATCCTCATCACCAAGCTCTTCTCGAATAGCCCACTGTGTTTCAGTGGTAGTTTTACCCCAAAGTTGGCTGGCATCCCGCAACTCTATTTCACCATTGTGAATCCATAAATAAACCGGCTTCTCTGCCTTGCCCTTTATGACCAGATGATGAAAGCCGGCCCAGGCAAGCTCAGGGGCAAAAAATCCACCCATGTTAGAACTGCCGAGCAGATCAGTGAGCGGAGACTTGGCCATAATATGGGTTCTGGCGGTTGCTGAAGCACATGTTGCAGTCAGGATACCAGCGCTGACCATGAGTGTATTTTTCGGACCCAATGGGTCAATGCCTTTTTCTGTATGGTTAAAAAGTAAATAAGCATCCAGTCCTCTGCCGCCCAAAAATTTCTTCCGTACCTCAAGTGGGATAGGCTTTGTTTCAACCTTACCTGTGGAAAGATCAATATATGCTATCTTTCTATCTAATGCCATCTTACTTTCCCTCCTTCTTTGCTGCCCTTTTGGCTAAGACCTCTTGAGCTATTTTCCGGTTTGCATCCCATACAGGCCCCCGTATCCGAGGAAAATCGGGCTTAATCCAGGCCACGCGCCACTCAAGGCCACAGATTGGACACTTGCAATGCGTTGCCCCAGGCTCTACTGTAATCCTTCCCATACAACTTGGATTATGGCACCTGAACTTACCATATGTCCTGGTCTTACGCAGACTCTCAGCCCCTGACAACTTTTCTGTGTCTATTGCCATAAAATCCTCCTTTCTATTTCTGAGCAGGATCGCTTCTTTCACCTTGGCCAAAGTTCATTATTATGAACTATAAATTTGATCATTTTACCATGTTTCTAATTTTTGTCAAGGGAAAAATAACTTTTTAATCCTGCTTTGTTGACATTATAGAGAAAACAAAATATACACAATTTAATATTGACAGACAATAG
The DNA here is from genome assembly GCA_964436665.1 of uncultured Desulfobacteraceae bacterium. Classification (GTDB taxonomy): domain Bacteria; phylum Desulfobacterota; class DSM-4660; order Desulfatiglandales; family B25-G16; genus CAYTDY01. The sequence goes on along the minus strand of CAYTDY010000136.1, from coordinate 3,844 downwards.
TAAAAGTTGTATTTAGATGAAAATAGTTCATTATGGTGAACAATGTCTAAAAAATATCAAGCTCCTTCAGTAAAAAAGGCATTTAAAATATTGAGGCTTATCTCTGACACTGAGCGAGGATTAGGAATCAGTGAACTGGCAAAAAGTTTAGGAATAAGCAAAGGCACTGTCCACGGAGTAACTTCAGCCTTAGAAGAGGCAGGGGCAATCATTAGAAATCCTCTTAACAAAAGATATAACCTTGGTTATGCCATTGTGGAGCTTGTCAAAAAGGGGCTTTCCAGAATACCCCTAAGAGAAGTAGCTATAAGGCATATGGAGGCACTAATGGTGGAGACGGGGGAGACCGTCTTTCTGGGTATTCTCACCGATGATTCCATTTTCATCTTAGATGTCGTAGAGAGTAATACGGAATTGAAGATCACCTCTCCCAGCGGAACGAAGATCCCTCTGTCTGCAGGTGCAACGGGTAAACTATTCTTGGCTTATATGGAGGAAAAAAGTGCCCTTAGATATCTCACCGCCAGGGGGTTAGTTAAGTACACGGAAAATACTATTACCGATCTAAATAGATACATGCAAGAAATAAAGGAGGTTAGGAAAAAGGGATTTGCTATAGATCGCGAGGAATATCTGCAAGAGGTTAAGGCTGTGGCGGCCCTTATAAAGACTAAAGGCACCATCTTGGCTGCTATTTGGGTGGTGGGATTTTCATCTTCACTCACAGAAGATAAGATGCAATATGTAATAGAAAAGACCCTTAAAGCGGCTGATGCCATATCACAAGATCTGAAGCCAAGAGATTGGGGTTAACGCTTTATTGGCCAGCTTCAGCATATCTCCGGCTGCAATTTATCTACCATTTCCATAAAGCGCTGTTGAAAATAAAAACAAGGTTAGCTAGGTTTTTTCATTTTTTTGCATTATATACTTGACATTATTGTTAACCTACTTTACTATTTTTTTATGGATAAAAATATAAAATACATGAATATAATTGAAAAATTTACCAGGATGATAAATAAATTTAACTATATTGAAAAAATTCCGAGAGATTTTGGAACCGGTAACCTGTTATACCCCTCGGAAATACACCTAATAGAAACCATAGGGAAAACACCGGGAATTAATGTAACGGAACTGGCAAAAAAACACGGAATATCAAAAGCAGCTATCTCACAGAAATTGAAAAAGCTTGAAAAAAAAGATTTAATTGAACGATTTAAGGACAACGAAAATGAAAAGGCAGTATTGTTAAAATTGAAAATCAAAGGAGAAATCGCCTTTAAGGGGCACGAAAGTTTTCATTCAATAATGGATTCAGGTATTATTCAGAAGATTAATGAGATGTCTCCGGAAAAAGTAAAGGATTTTGAAAAGATTTTGGATGAAATAAACATATATGCTGATTCATTTATAAGGTAAAGGAAAATTTTTTACGATATATGTTAAGCAGGTTAACAAAAAAGGAGGGCTAAAAATAAAACAAAAAGAAATCGAAGATTGAATGGAATTTTTATTATTAAAGGAGGAGTAAAATGATAGCAGCAGAAAAATGGTGGGGCATAATCGGAGCATATGGCTCCAAAATCTGGCCAGTTCAGATAATCTCAATAATAATAGTAATTGCCCTTATTTTGTATCTCTTTTTTAAGCCAGGAAAGAACGCAAATCTATTGATGAAGATATACTTATCACTCTCATTCGCTTGGGTTGGCATTATCTTCTTTATGATATTAGGCAAAGGGCTAGTGGGTAATTATTTTTTCGGAGCCTTGTTTACAATTGTAGCAATTCTATTTGCTGTGGACATATACAGGGAAAAGATGGAATTTTGCCTTCCGAAAGCAAAGTGGCAGAAATATCTTACTATCTTTTTGATGCTGATTTTAATCTGCTACCCCTTGTTCGGCATGACACTCGGGCATTATTTTCCCAAGTTGATTATAGCAGGAACATTCCCCTGCCCGACAACAGCATTGGCTCTCCTTTTGATTACAACAGCGCTTCCAGGGGTTGATAGGATTATTTATGGCATACTGTTGTTTTGGGCTATTCCATTTCCAATATTCATCCAGATACCCAAATTTGGTGTTTATGAAGACTCGATTATGCTTGTAATTGGAATATATAGTCTAATCATGTTAATCAAAAATTGGAAGTTAACAGGAAAAGAGAAAACTAGAGAATAATTATGGCTAATTTGTTGGACACGACCTTTAATATTAATAAATTCAATTTATTAGCGGAGGCAGTACCATGAAAATCATCGTTTTAAACGGAAGCCCAAAGGGCGATCTAAGCGTCACCATGCAGTACGTGGCCTATATCCAGAAGAGGTTCCCACAACATGAATTGAAAATAATAAATATATCTGAAAGGATCAAAAGAATCGAAAAAGACGAGTCAACTTTTCAGGGGATCATGGATGAAGTCAGGATGTCGGACGCTGTGCTCTGGGCCTTCCCGCTATATCTCTTGCTGGTGCCCTCTCAGTATAAGAGGTTTATTGAGCTTATTTGGGAAAGGGATGCCCAGGGCGTTTTTGAGGGGAAGTATACGGCAGTCTTGACAACCTCTATTCACTTCTTCGATCATACCGCACACGATTATATGCGCGCCATCTGCGACGACTTGGAGATGAGATTTGTGGGGGCATTTCCCGCCCACATGCGTGACCTGATAGAAGAAGAGGGAAGGAAAAAATTGTACCTGTTTGCCTCTACCTTCTTTGAAGCCATTGAAAAAAATGCACACGCGCCGAAAATCTTTCAACCAATGACATACGGGAATTTGGATTATGTCCCTTCGCCAGTTAAGGATAAAATTGACGCGAAGGACAAGAAAGTGGTTATTGTCACTGATTGCGAGGATAGCCAGACCAATCTGGGCCGGATGATCAAGAGATTCAAGGACTCCTTTTCAAGCCCGGTTGAGGTGATAAATATCAGCGAGATGAACATCAAAGGACATTGCTTAGGCTGCCTCCATTGCGGGTTCGAATATTTATGCCGGTACGAGGGCAAGGATGACTTTAATGAAGTTTTCCGGACAAAGGTGCAAACCGCTGATGTACTTGTTTTCGCCGGCAAGATCGTTGACCGGTATTTGTCTTCCACCTGGCAGATGTTTTTCTGCAGGAGTTTCTTTTTCAACCACACGCCGTCTGTGGTCAGAAAGCAGGTAGGGCTGATCATTTCCGGACCTTTAACCCAAACACCCACGCTGATGCAAGTCATGGATGGCTGGGTCCAGTTTCAGCAGAGTAACCTGGTTGATTTTGTCTCTGATGAATATAAGGACTCTGCTACACTGAACCTGCTGCTCACTGACCTGGCAAGGCGACTAATAAGTTTTTCCGAAAAAGGTTATATCAGGCCCAGGAATTTCCTTGGCGTGGGCGGGATGAAAATTTTCAGGGATGAAATCTACGGGGGTTTGCGAGGAATTTTCCAGGCTGATCATAGATATTATAAAAAAAATGGCCTTTATGATTTTCCGCAAAAGAATTATAAGAAGAGATTCATGGCCGACATCATGACGCTTTTTACCAAGATACCCCCGATCAGGAAAGAGTTCCCCAGGCGGATAAAAAAGGGAATGGTCAAGCCGTATCAAAAGTATCTGAAAGGATAGAGAGTAAGATCTTTCATTTTGACAGTTTTAAATAATTCAGTCCGCTCTCTTTTCCTAGACGAGCTCTTCCTGTTGACACCTAAGAGACTTTATCCTATGCTTTCTCAACCCAAAAGGGAATTTTTATACCTCAATCTATCCAAAGCCCTCATAAACCTATTGGTTAAGATAATGGGGCATAAGAAGAGTTGGTCAGACACATTCACCT
>CAYTDY010000135.1:0-6668 GCA_964436665.1 uncultured Desulfobacteraceae bacterium | reverse complement strand
AAAACACAACAGCATCTAAAAACCCTGGATGTGTATGATCTCTTGCATGATTGTGCGATCATCATTTCTGCTCATATAGGTAAGAAAGGAATTCAACGCCTGGAAGAAAGAGGTGTAAAACTCATGTATAAAAAAGGGAATATACAGAAAGCATTGCAAGGTGTTATAGAATTATAACCATAGATCTAAAATTTTATCATGCCTTCCTTGCTGCAAGAAGCCGAACATAGGATTTGAGATACAATCTTTCTATGAAATTGTTAAACCCTGATTTTTTCAATATCTTTTTCCAGTCCCGCTCTATAAAGTCAAACGCATAAGGACATTCAATGGTGACAAAGGGAATACGGTAATAAAATGGCATATCCATTAATGCAAATTCGTTAAAGTCCAATATCCAAAAGGTCCCACCGGTTTTTAAATTTTCATAGGCGTTATTAATAATTGTTTCTCTGACCTCATGAGGGAACCCATGAAGGACAAAACTGATAAAGACCTTATCAAATTTATCTTCAAGTGAAAAAGGCAGGTCTATACGTTGCTTCCTGAATACAACATTTTTAAAATTTCTTACTTTTTCAATAAATTGTTTGCCCATTCCTTCAGAAACATCAAGGCCTAAAATGAATCCTTTTTCACTTAAGTAATTTCTCATTAGGCAGGCATTTCTACCGGTACCGCATCCGAGATCCAAAATATAATCCTCATCTTTTATTTCAAATTTCGATAGAGCATTACCGATAAATTTAGCATAAAAACCAAAAGACACAATATTCATTATTGTATCGTAATGTTTTGCCGTAAAGCCCTGTATTTCAACCTTTGATTCTGGATACAATTTCCCCATTATAGACTCCCTATTTCAATATCCAAACCGATGGAGTACCTAAAGAGTATATCAATGCCTCAAGAAAAAAATTGACGGATTTCCTAAAAAGTCCTTTTACTCGCTCATGATGCCCATTTTTGGATTTATGGCTTCGCTAAACGCCAAAAACTCGGCCTAAGGGCCTGAGAAGGAGCATATGTATGTCTTGTTTTGTCAAATGCCCAAAAAAAGGCCCGTTCAGGGGCGTTTCAAAAAGGTGCAAACCTGCCCGCCATCTGGCAGGCGGGTGTACGGAGCAATAGAAGACAAGGGCAAGTTGCTTTGCACCATTTTGAAACGGCCCACTACTGTGAATTTATAGGGCATTACAAAAAAAGACATACACATGCTCCTCAAACAGTTTGGCGATTTTAATCCGCCTGAGGCGGATTAACGCTCAGCATTTTATGAATCACCTTCCAAAAGTGGCCAAAATCTCTCGCAGAAGGGTTTTTACGAGTTAGCCAAAGTTGATAAATTTGTAAAAAGTTACTCCATTATTCTCCTGCTAAGCGGGATAAGCGAAGCGAACTAACCTGCACCTTCATGCCGATTAACTTATCCTGGCTGAAATAATCTGTTGCTCTTCCCATATTAACTGCTATCTCTAATAAGTTAGAACTACCTATCAGGGCCAGAGGTTGACCTTCTGGCACATCATTATAGGTGGTGCTTATTTTCTTTAAAGTTAGACTACCAATCTTAATAATTAAAACTTTCGATTTAAGAAATGGGCTGAGGTGCTCCTTGGTAATATTAGTGATGAGATTTCCAAAGTGATCCACCCTTATCACCTCTCCAACTAGATCGCTGTTTTTCTTGGAGGGAGAAGGGTAAGATAGGGTTGTTGGATTGTCAATTTTTTCACCCAGGAGAAAGGGGTTAACCCCAAGGGATAAATGGGCGGCAACAGGTGCAAAGATATCTCTCCCGTGAAAGGTAGGGCTGATTTTATGCATCCAGTATCTTTTCTCCTTTAAATGAATAATATCTGTATGACCTTGTGTCTCTATTATGGATGAGAACAGACCATTATCAGGTCCTACAAAGAAATGATTGCCAGTCAGGACTGTTATAGGTCTTCTTTTGCCGCCGACTCCGGGGTCAACAATACCTACGTGAACTGTGCCCGAAGGGAAGTATTTATAAGACTCCTTTATTATCAGACCCCCCTCTTGAATTGAACCGGCAGGGATTTGATGGGTTATGTCTATAATCTTTGCATCCGGATTGATGAAAAGGATAACCCCCTTCATCATGGCTACATAAGGGTCGCTTTCGCCAAAATCAGTGGTTAAGGTAATAATTCCTGATGTTGTCAATCTAGTGCCCCGTCTCATAATTTTTGAAGCTTAAAATTGCAATATGAAATATCAAAATAACTCATACATTTGTAATCTTTATATAATCGACGGAGAAATCCGAAATTCGAATATCGAAACTCGAAACAAATTCAAATGACCGAAATGCCAATGACCAAAACAAAAAATTGCAGTGCCGATGCGCTTTTGTTTAGAATTTAGAACATTTGGATTTTGATACTGTTTAGGATTTAGGATTTCGATATTCGGATTTTTATTAAGGTTATCGCGATTCGTAAACATCTTAAATTGCTAAAATCAATAGCAGAACTTTTAAGTCAATGGACTATGTCCCCGACAAGCATTGGTAAAATCTCTCCGGATTTACCGGTTAAAACAAAATCCATCTGCCCCGATTGGGGTGTCCTTTCTATATTGATCTCAGCCACTACAGCCCCTGCTGCCTTTGCTTGAAAGGCAAGGGAGGCTGCTGGCTGAACAACGCCAGATGTTCCAATAATGAGCATAAGCTCACAATTTTTTGCTGCCTCAACAGACTTGTTTAAAATATCAGGGTCAAGGGATTCGCCGAACCAGACAACATTTGGTCTTAAAAGTCCTCCACACTCAGTACATTTGGGTAATTGGCCCATATCTTTAGATTTATTCATAGTTAAAAGGCCGCATCTGGTACATCTGACCTCCCAGAGATTACCATGAATCTCAAGCAACCTTCTACTTCCAGCCTCTCTGTGGAGGCCGTCAACATTTTGTGTGATAAGAGTAAAGTCATTCACATGATTTTCTAACTCCACCAGGGCCTTATGGCCAGGGTTAAAGGTAACTTTGCTAACAAGTTTCCTCCTCCAGTTATAGAATTCCCATACTAACTCTGGATCCCTGGCAAATGCCTGAGGTGTGGCAACATCTGTTACCTGGTAATTCTGCCATATTCCACCGGCACCCCTGAATGTTGGTACCCCACTTTCGGCAGAGATACCTGCCCCTGTAAGGACTGTTACCCTATTAGAGTTAGTGATGATTTTCTTTAATTCATCAATATCTTTTTTCATGTTATGGAAATTATCCTAAATGGTGCATTGGGTCAAGAAGGTAATGCCATAAGAGTAAAAGATAATTTTTTTAACTGTTCAGGTAGCCACCAAGCCTGCCCTGGTGCGACAAGATTGATTGATCTTATGAAACATGTAAACCATATATGTAACATGGGGTAAAACTACTAAGCTTATAAACCAGGTCTGGGCCAGGGGCACAAAGGATAGACCTGCCCGCCGTCGCGAGTCGCTCAGGCGAGGCGGGCGGGCCTTCAAGTAATTGATTGAACTCGAAGAATAATATCTGTTATTTCTTTATATTTAAACCTATCTGCGTTCATCTGTGTGAATCTGTGGCTGAGTAGTTATGTTTTTCATTTTAGGATTTGATATTTGAATATATTTATGGTATCGAGCTATTAAAAAAATTTGCCCTTTATAAAGGTTTTTAAGAGATTATTTTTAAAAGAAAGGAGATTGAGGATGACTGCTAAAATAATAAAAGGAACAGAAGTCAGAGATGAGATCTTAAAAGAGCTTAAGACAGAGGTTGACAAGATCAAGGAGGAACATGGTGTTGTCCCTGGCCTTGTAACCATCCTTGTTGGTGAAAATCCAGCATCGATTTCCTATGTTACATCCAAGATCAGAACAGCTCAAAGTCTTGGATACAAGGAAGTACAGGATAATCAGTCAGAAGACATTTCCGAAGAGGACTTACTTGCCCTCATAGATAAATACAATAAGGATGACTCAATCCATGGCATCCTTGTTCAACTCCCACTACCCAAACATATTGATGAAAAGAAGATACTCAATGCCATTGACCCGGATAAGGATGTGGACGGCTTCCATCCGGTTAATGTCGGTAGATTGATGATAGGTGGGGGTGAGGTTAAATTTCTCCCGTGCACCCCTGCTGGAATCCAGGAGCTGATTATAAGATCCGGTGTGGAAATAGAAGGTGCTGAGGTTGTGGTTGTTGGCAGATCTAACATTGTAGGAAAACCCATTGCCAACATATTATTGCAAAAGGCCCAGGGTGCTAATGCTACAGTAACAGTAGCTCACACAAGGACCAAAGACTTGGCCTTTCACTGCAAGAGGGCCGATATCCTGGTGGTTGCTGCTGGTGTGCCTGGCCTCGTGAAGCCCGAGTGGATAAAGCCAGGTGCATGCGTTATTGACGTTGGTGTAAACAGGGTTGGTGAGAAGATCAGCGAGAAGACCGGCAAGAAGATTGCTATTCTAAAGGGTGATGTAGATTTTGATAAGGCAGTAGAGATTGCTGGCTATATTACCCCTGTACCTGGGGGTGTTGGACCTATGACTATTACCATGCTGATGAAAAATACCCTCCGTTCCCTTAAACTTCACTTAGGAATTGCATAAATCATTTTAAAGGTTAAGGGCGTGTATTTCGAAAGAGAAATGCACGCCCTTTCTATGAGATTTTAGGTCAATCTTCCTTGATAGGTCTCCTGAATTGCCTGAACTAAATTTGTGAGGGTCCTGTTGACTGGAGTAGGTATCCCTAAGTTATCTCCCTCTCTTGCTATCGCCCCATTTATCATCTCCACCTCTGTTATTTTCTCCTTAAGAACGTCCTGGAGCATTGAGGCAACATTTTCTTTAGTCGCCTCACAGACTTTCATTACCCTGCTTAATGGATCTTCATAGGGAAGATTTATTCCCTTTGCTTCTGCCACAGCTATTGCTTCCCTAACCGCCTCTTCCATAATCTTTCTTGTTCCATTAATCATGGGTATCCTACCATTTTTGAGTCTGGTTATAGCTGTCAGGGCATTTATGCCTACATTGATGATGAGCTTTCCCCAGATGAGGTCTTCTACATTATCTGCCAGAGTTGTCTTGAAACCGGCTTTGTTCATAATATAGGCAAGTTTTTGAGCGGGGTCTTCTTCCTTTCCTTTGGGGCCAACCACAGTTTCCCCCTCTCCAGCATGCTTAATCCTTCCATCTCCCAATAGGGTAGCGCCCTGGGCAGTTACTCCAACCAGAACCCCTGTATGCCCAAAGATCTTTGACAAAATTTCTATATTGCCAAGACCATTTTGAAGGGTGACTATCTTTGTATCTGGCCTAATATAAGAAGAAACACTTTCTCCAGCCTCCCTTGTATCGTTGGATTTTACACAGATAAAAATAAAATCTGGGCTAAAGGAAACATTTCCAGCCGTGGTTGGGATATGAACCGTATATTTTCCTGATACCCCATTTACACTAACCCCCTGTTCATTAATCCGCCTTGCCCTTTTTTTATTATGATCCAGCAAGGTAACATCATTACCGGCAGTCTTTAACCTTGCAGCAAAAAGACATCCCATTGCCCCTGGTCCGACTACAAGGAAGTTCATATCTTTTCCACCTCCTCCTTGCTCATTTTAAATATATGTTCTTCTCCCGGGAATATACCTTCTTCTACCTCCCTTTTGTAATCTTTCAAGGCATCAATTATCATTGGCCCCAATTTGATATACTGCTTGACGAATTTTGGGGTAAAGCGTTCAAAAAGGCCGACAGTGTCATGATAGACAAGTACCTGACCATCACAATCCTTGCCGGCTCCAATCCCTATTGTAGGTATGCTAAGTTCCTTAGTAATCCTTGAAGCCAATATATCCGGGATGCATTCCATAACAATCATAAATGCACCTGCCTTTTCTAAATCTTTAGCGGAGTTGATTAAATTTCTTGCACTTTCCGCATCCTTTCCCTGAACCTTGAAACCACTTAGCATTGTTGCTGTTTGAGGAGTGAGGCCAATATGGGCGCACACAGAAATACCTGCGGTAACAATTGCCTTAACTATATGGGCAACCTCTGTACCACCTTCAAGCTTCACAGCCTCACACCCTCCCTCTTTTATAAAGCGGCCAGCATTTTCAATGGCCGCCTCAATACTTATCTGGTAGGACATAAAAGGCATATCCCCTATCACAAAGGCATACGTAGTACCCCTGGTTACCGCCTTTGTGTGGTGGATCATCTCTTCCATGTTTACAGGTACGGTGGAAGAGTATCCAAGAACTACCATTCCTAAGGAATCTCCAACCAAGATAGTGTCGATGCCCACTTGATCTAACATTTGGGCAGTTGGATAATCATAGGCAGTCAGCATTGTTATTTTTCTTCCTTGTTCCTTTTTAGCCATAAGATCAGAAATGGTTACTTTTTTCCTTTCCATAGTCACCTCCGTTACAAAGGCCCTTCTCGTAGAAGAAGGGCCTTTCTCTTATTATTGTAAAAAATTCAAGTAGTTTCTTTGTTGAGCTTATAGATAATATTTCCAATTAGTCAACAGTTATTTCCCTTGACGGCTTGATTTTGCTGGAAGTAATATGGCAGCTTATTTGTACCAACTCCTAAGTTATTCCGGTGAAAGTCAAGTCAAAAATTTGTGGCTATGTTATGCCTTAAATT
>CAYTDY010000134.1:0-6716 GCA_964436665.1 uncultured Desulfobacteraceae bacterium | reverse complement strand
AAATTGAGGGATATAGCCAGCCTGTAACCTCATGTACAGAAAAGGTTAAAGAGGGGATGGTAGTCACAACAAATACAGAGCATGTAAGAAGATTACAGAGAACTGCCTTTGAGCTTCTTCTTTCTGTTCATCACGTAGATTGCCGTAATTGTCCCGCGAACAAAAAATGTGAGCTTCAACGCATCTCTAAGTTTCTCCATTTCGGCCTGAAAACCAAAAGGATTGAGCAGCTTGAAAGAGATGTAAAGCTGGAACAGGACCATCCTTTGCTGGAATACGATCCCTACCGGTGCATTTTGTGTGGTAAATGTGTCTTTGTTTGCAAGAAAAAAAATGGTCAATCTATGTTAAGCTTTGCAAAAAGGGGGCTTGATACTGTGATCAGTTTCTTTGGTGAGGAGGATAAAGCCAGGGCCACCTGCGAGGAATGTTATGCTTGTGTAGAAATATGCCCTGTTGCCGCCCTTATAATGAAAAATGATCATAGCCAATAGTATAATTCAGAGGGAGTCTTAAGATGATAAAGGAAAATGTTAATCGCTTGCTTAATGAGCTACCAAAAGGCATTACCCTGATTGCAGCCGCTAAAGAAAGAAGTGCTGATGAAATATCTGAGGCAATAAAGGCAGGCATTAAAATTATAGGAGAAAATTATCTCCAGGATACCTTAAAAGTTATTAATGAATTAAAAAAAAAAGTCGAATGGCACTTTATTGGACATCTGCAGACAAATAAGGTAAAAAAGGTAATTAATATCTTTGACATGATTGAATCCGTTGACTCTCTTAAACTGGCCAAAGAAATAGAAAAATGTTGCAAGAAGCAAAATAAAATTATGCCCATATTAATTGAGGTCAATAGTGGTGAGGAAAATCAAAAAACCGGAGTAGCACCAAAGGATGTAGAGCAACTAATAAGAGAAATCTCTTCTTTGAATTATATAAAGATTATGGGCCTAATGACTATGGGGCCTAGATTCGGAGATCCTGAGGAATCACGTGCTTTTTTTATAAAAACAAAGGAGGTATTCGAACAGATCAAGGATCTTCACCTTAAAAATGTGGAGATGAAGTATCTATCCATGGGCATGACAAATTCTTATAAAGTTGCCATAGAGGAAGGAGCTAATCTGGTAAGGATAGGAACTAAGATATTTGGAAAAAGAGAAGGAAGCTATAATTGAGCTATGCTGCTAAAGAGATGAAGCGACTTATGGGTAAGGCCATCTACAATTTTCAAATGATAGGTGATGGAGATAGAATATTAGTGGCTGTTTCTGGTGGCCAAGATAGCTTATCCCTTTTATGGCTGATAAGAGATCGCCTAAGAAGGATACCTATAAAGTATAACATAAAAGCAGTTCATGTGGAGTTAGGCTTTGGACAAGATACAGGCACAAAGATAGAAGAGTTTCTAAATGGAAACGGTTTTGATTACTATATTATCCAAAGCAGCTTTGGGCCACTTGCCCATGGAAAAGAAAACAGGGAAAATCCATGTTTTCTCTGTTCACGCCTGAGAAGAAAGGCCATATTTGAAAAAGCGGCAGAACTTGAATGCAATAAGATAGCATTTGGACATCAGAAAGATGATTTTATAGAAACATTCTTTTTAAACCTCTTTTTTGCAGGATCAATAGATACGATCCATCCTGTACAGGAGCTATTTAATGGAAAAGTTACCATCATAAGGCCCTTTTATCTATTAAGTGACAATATTATCAAAAGATATGCTGATGAGATGGGATTTCCTGATATAGATAGTGGCTGCCCTACAGGAAGATCATCAAAAAGGGTACAGATTAGATCCATGCTTTCGAATCTTTATCAGTCAAATAAAAAGATAAAGGGAAATATATTTAATGCATTAATGAAACATTTACTGTTAACCGTTGACCGTTATCCGTATGCGTTGCCCGATATCCATCGGAAAACAGTGAACGGATAACAGATACCTTTTAGCTTTAGGCATTTAAGATGAAATTAGGTATTATCGGATTGCCTCAATCAGGAAAACTTACGATCTTTAAGGCCTTAACTGGTACAAGGGGAATAAAAGGAGAAGAGAGTATTAAGAAAGGGGAGCAGTTTATTTCAACAGTTAACGTCCCTGATGAGAGGGTAGATTACCTTAAAGAAATATTTCAACCAAAGAAAACCATCTATTCTCAAGTTGAATATCTACTCCCACCAAAAATTATGGATTCAGATCATTCCACAAAAGAAAATGTAGCCCTTAATGCTGTTAGGATCTGTGATGGTCTGATACATGTAGTCAAAAATTTTCAGATCTTTGGAGGTCCTCCTTCAACACCTGAAGAGGATTTCTTTAAACTTGAATCAGAGATGATATTGAGCGACCTTTTAGTGGCTGAAAAGAGGATTGAGAGAATAAAGTCAGATGAGAAGAAAGGAAAAGAAATAAATGCCGAAGAACTCTCTCTAGTAAAAAAATGCGGGGATATTCTATCTGAAGATAAGCCCTTGAGGGATAATCCTGAAATAGCCACTTCTCCTCTCCTTCGGGGTTTTACCTTTCTGTCTGCTAAACCGATGCTGGTAATTTCTAACAATTCAGATGAGGATGAAGATCCACCTAAAATGCCTCACATCCCGGAGAATATCGAGGTTATGGCAGTTCGGGGCAAATTAGAGATGGAGATAGGAGAGATGGAGCCAGAGGAGGCAAAGGAATTTTTAGCCGCCTTTAATATTGAGAGATCTCTCCTCGACAGGGTTATCAAGCGATCCCTTACTGTATCTAATCTTATTTCATTTTTTACAGTTGTGGAAAATGAGGTAAGATCATGGACAGTTACCAAAGGTACCTCAGCAATAGATGCTGCAGACCTCATCCATTCAGATATGAAAAAGGGATTCATCAGGGCTGAGGTCCTTCATTATGATCAATTGTCAAAATATGGAAATTTTTCTGAAGCAAAAAAGGATGGCAATCTCCACCTTGAAGGGAAAGAATATAAAGTTCAGGATGGGGATATAATCAGATTTAGATTTAACGTATAGGAAAATGTCAAAGAAAAAGATAAGAGCTGGAATTATTGGGGCAACAGGTTATGGTGGGGTTGGTTTAATTGAGCTCCTGATAAATCATCCCTATATTACCATAGGCGCTCTTATGGCAAAACACGATATTCATAAGCCTATCAGCACAATTTATCCCCACCTAAAAGGGTTCTGTGATCTACCGGTTTTTGATCCGTCTGCCCCTGATTGCCCAGATGACTTTGATATTGTATTTTACGCCACCCCTGATGGAGTTGGTCAAAAAGGGGCAAGAAGATGGTTAAATGAGGGTGTTAAGGTAATTGATTATAGTGGGGACTTCCGTTTTAATGATAAGGATAGTTATGCTTCTTATGCTTCAAGAATTGGAAAGGCAAAGAAACATGCTGATCCGGATATTCTCCCCTCCTCTATCTATGGTCTGCCCGAGCTACACAGGGCGGAAATAGTTGACTCAGCTCTGGTTGGAAACCCAGGATGTTTTGCAATAAGCTGTATCCTTGGGATCGTACCTGCTCTAAAATCTGGTTTGATAGATAATAAAGACATAATCTTTGATGCAAAAAGTGGTGTGTCCGGGGCTGGGAAAACTCCACTGCCTGCATTTCATTTCCCTGCCAGATATGAGGCTATGAATGCCTATAAGGTAACCGGTCATCAACATGTATATGAAATCGAGAGAGAATTAGCCATAATGCTGGGTAAAGAAACCGAAATTACATTCACGCCTCACGTTATTCCTGTAAGCAGGGGGATAATCACAACTATTTATGCTAATCTTCTCCCGAAGGTAAATATGGAGAGCCTTAGAGAAGCCTATGACTCAATGTATAGCAAAGAGCCATTTATCAGGGTATTTAGCCAGGGCGAAATTCTAAGCACTACTGATGTCAGAGGCAGCAACTTCTGTAATATTTCACTTAACATAGATTCAAGAACCGGGAAGTTGATCGTTATTAGCTTGATTGATAATTTAGTTAAAGGTCAGGCAGGTAATGCCTTGCAGAACATGAATATCATGATGCAAATCGAGGAAACTACTGGCTTGATGTATCCTGGAAATTTTCCTTAACCTCAGCACTCGTCACTGGTTGCTGATTGACCATCGAAAAACAATGAGCGTTTTTAACTTTAGGCATTTATAATTTTATCTCACTTTAGGCACTTAAAATCTTACATACAGACCTTTCTAACCTGTTTAAGATCGGTTAGGCCAAGAAATACCTTTCTTATCCCATCCTGCATCAAGTTTGTCATTCCATCAGCTATAGCCTGTTCCCTAATCTCCTCCATCTTGGCCTTCCTTTGAATCATGGCCTGCATTTCATCTGTACCAACCAGTATTTCAACAAGTCCTGTTCTTCCCTTATATCCGGTATTCTGACATTTTTGGCAGCCTTTGGGCTTGTAAAGTTTAAGATCATCATTGTAGGAGATTTTCAGTGCATCAAAATCACCATCATATGCCCTGACTAATGAGTCAAATTCTTCTTTAGTTGGATGGTAGGCCTCTTTACAATCCTTGCACAAAGTTCTTCCCAGCCTCTGGGCAAGGATACCCAAAAGGGAATCGGAAAAATTAAAGGGATCCATTCCCATATCCAGCAATCGTGTAATTGTTTCGGGTGCACTGTTGGTGTGAAGGGTGGAGAAAACCAGATGGCCTGTGAGAGAGGCCTCAATCCCTGTAGACACTGTCTCCTCATCCCTCATCTCTCCAACCATGATTACATCCGGATCCGCCCGTAAGAATGCCCTCATGGCCGATGCAAAATTTAGCCCTATCTTTGGTTGCATCTGAACCTGGCGAAGACCATCCTGTGTAATCTCAACCGGATCCTCTGCAGTCCATATCTTTGTCTCCGGTTTATTGATATAATGCAAGGCTGAATGGAGTGTTGTGGTCTTACCACTACCGGTGGGGCCAACCACAAGGACAATACCATAAGGCTTCTGTATCATCTCGAGAAATTCCTTGATGTCTCTCTCATTCATGCCCATTTTATCCAGTGGTAAAGGTTCACCTGCAGCCAATATCCTCATAACAACATCTTCATTTTTTCCTGAGGTCGGGATTGTAGCTACCCTCAATTCAATATCTAATGGGGCATATTTTTTGAATTTTATCTTACCATCCTGGGGAAGCCGTTTTTCAGCTATATCCAGATCACTCATGATCTTTATCCGTGAACTCATAGCAGCCTTATAGGTGTAAGGTATAGTCTGGTATACCTGGCAGGATCCATCAATCCTGAATCTGATCATGGCATCTGCCTTGCCAGGTTTGGGCTCTACATGGATATCAGAGGCCCCTCTGTTAAATGCATCTATAATCATCTTATTTACTAAATGCACTATAGCCCCATCTTCCTCGCTAACTCCTTGGAGGTCTTCATCTCCTTCCTCTTCTCCGGTTTCTAACTGCCCCAGGATATCCTCGATACTCTCTTCTGACTGCCCCATAAGATCCGATCTCTTTACATCAAAGAAATGGTCAATCATCTTAATAATATCTTCCCTTAAAGAAACACAAAACTCAAATTCGTTGCCTTTTATAAGCCCTTTTACTGAGTCTTGCCCGGGTAAATAATTTGGATTTTCCATTGCTATTACTATCTTTGAGTCAGACTTGGCTACGGGAACAAAAAGGTTATTTTTTAAGTATGTTGGCTTAAGGCCTTTGAGCAGTTGCCCGGGAATGACCATTCTGTCATCGTAGGGTATAAATCGTGTATTATAAAATGCACTTAAAGACTTTCCTATATCTTCTTTAGATACACGATAGTCATTCATAAGAACATTCTCTACACTGCTCTTGGTCTTCCTTGCCGCAACCATCGCCTGTTCCAGATCTTTCTGTGTAACAACATTATTACTAATAAGATGGTCAAATTTTGTCCGTCTGGTCTGTTGTTTTACTCTCTGGTGGTTGTAGAAGGCAATTCCTAAGACCTTAGCTATTTCTATAACAGACTTCTGGTCTTCCAAGGTAAAGTGTTTGCCATTCATCTTGTTGATAAGCTGCATCACGCCTAATAGATATTTGCTAAACTTAATAGGTGCGACTAAAACTTGTGTTGTTTTATAACCCGTTTTCTCATCCCAGCTCTTATCAAATGTCAATTCTGGATTTATCCCTTTCAATTCATTATCATCATAGGCATTTTTAATATTTGCCATTCTTCCGGACTTAGCACTATAACCCGCAATACTTTTATTAGTAATGGGAACCCTTATTTCGTTTATCTCTTGGCCTGTTTTAAATCTTGAAACGATCTCTTTGTTGGCCCCATCCACTATATATATGGTTATGCGGTCTGCATCAAATAGACCAAGAATACTCTCCCTCAAATTAATCAATATATCATCAATGTTTTTGGAAGAATTTATCTTATTCGTAATAAAATTAAGCTGTTTGCGGAATTGAAGCTCCTTCTGTAGGGTCTCAACATCATTCATTTTATTCTTGTTGTTGTTTATTTCAGGAAGTGCCATTATATTCACCCTCTAAATTAAATTATTCTAATTTGATATATTAATATATATTTTATATTTTTTCCACAATATTTCAAACATATTTTTTATTTGAAAAAATATCCTCAATCACTTAAATAATGGCTGAGTGGTCAAGTGGTTGAATAATAAGCAATAAACAACTTAACCACTTAACGATTCAACTAATTCACTTTGGCT
>CAYTDY010000133.1:876-6742 GCA_964436665.1 uncultured Desulfobacteraceae bacterium | reverse complement strand
TTTTGCCGTATCGTCTCTGTGAAAAAATAATAACATTGTGGGAGGATCTAATATCACCGAGAAGCTCTTCAATTTCTTTTTCTCGGTTACAAAAATTTTCGTTAGAGGCTAAGCTGTCGAAGATAAATGGGTTGGCTGAATACATGATAATATATTAAACCTTTAGTTTTTAACCAATAGTTTAATACTAAAGGTTTATTAAATTGTCAACAAGAATCTTTTTTATTTTTTAAAAAGAGAGCCCGGTATAGTCAAGTCAAGCAATCGACTGCGCAACATTTCGTTTAAGAAGCTCCTTTAACCGCCATAACCTCCAATGAGGTTCCCAACAGTATCTTCCGGCCACTTATACCTTCGAGAGTTTTTGCCATCAAATGGAGAGATCTTTTGATAAACTGGGCAAGAGCAGGTAGATAGAGAAGTTTATTAGGATCGCCTTTAGATGGTGAAGAATCTCACAACCTAACATCTCCAAAACCGAGGGGGCTCGCATCATCTCCATAGATCAATGAATTCTACAGGTGTTACCCATTTAATAAATGTTTTATCTATATCCATCTCAGTGCGAAGGTTTAAATTAACCACAAAGAAGGACTCTGGACAATAGGCTTTAATAAAACTCCGGGCTGATCTCGAAAGTTTTGGTCTATCCATGCGACTGGCTTTTGCTTCAAAACCTTCTAAAGTCTCTCCATGCTGACGAACAAAATCCACCTCAGCCCCGCCTTTGCTTCTCCAATAATAAATCATATCATTGTATTCAGAGTTCTTAATCAGTTCAGAAAAGAGCCAGTTTTCAAACAGAGGTCCTTTATCTGCACGGAATTCAAAGTCATTAAATTGATGAACCATTAAGTTCCTGATGCCATTATCCACAAAGAATACCTTTGGAGAGCTAATAATTTCTGCTCTTTTTCCTCCCACATAGGGGGGAAGAAGTTTTATTATGTTGCTTTCTTCTAATATATTCGCATAGCTTTCTACTGTCTTAATATCCAGGCCACAGTTAGAAGACCAATCCGAAAAATTTACTAAATTTCCAATCTGTGATGCCATTAAGGCTAAAAGTTTTCTGAATTTTGCCGGATATCTTATACGAAACGTATCCGATACATCACGAACTACAAAAGATTCTACGAGTCTATTTAAAACAAAATCAGGTTTATCAGAAAAGCAGGCCTCTGGATAAGATCCAAAAACCAGCATCTTGTCTAATTTTTTCATAATATGGTTTTCATAAATTGCCGACGGGCTCCCTTTCCTCTCCCCAGCCCATTCCTTAATTGAAAAAGGAAATAGCATCATTCGTTCTGCTCTTCCGGCCATCGATTCTCTTATTTTGTCATGGAGATGAAATGAAGAACTGCCGGTTGCAAATATATAAATGTTAAGGTGTAAATCAGCCAGCCCTTTTAAAAACAGACCAGCATTCTCTATGTATTGCACCTCTTCAAAAAACAGTACATTTGGTTGCTCAATGACTTTTTGAAGGTCAGACCAAAACATGGCAGGTGATGTACACCATTCCCTGAAGCACAATTCGTTGGCGTTTACATAAACTACTTTTGGTCCCATGTTGGATATAGTATGCCAAATCAAGGTCGATTTTCCGCACTGCCTGGGGCCTACAACCAGGTTAATCTTTCGTGGCTGGGGCCATGTTGCCATGGATTCTGCAAATCTCTGAATGTATGGAAAACCAAAGGCCTGAGGCATATGTTTGCTAACAGAATTTCCCCATACCTCCTGATTCTCAATCCAGGGATTATACATTAAAAGCGTTGTTAAGATATTCTGATCCATTAAATTACCTAATTAGTAAGGTTAAATAGTATAATAATGGCAATATAGTAAAGCTAAAATAGAATGTCAATAAAAATTAGGTTGGTTTTTATGAAAATTCATTTGGAGATAACACTTTGCTTAATATTTTTTCCAACTTTCCAGCCCAGATACGGTCATTTCCCTACAGGGCGGGCCTATAAAAAACATAGCCAAGCCACCTGAATCTTCGATATGTCGTAATCTCTCAATTCCTGAATTTCTCAATCCCTCAATCTGACAATGTTGATTTGTTCCATAAATAGATAGCTTACCGATCATTACCACGTGAACTCATGTGACAAACGGCGCTTTCAAATTCAATGGGCAATGGATCATGAAATACTGCAATTCAAATATACTGAAAGAAAAAATTAAAGATCAAAACTCTAACACCATACTTTTTTAATAAAAAAGATTGACAAAATGATAAGATAATTTATCATTAATTTCATCATGGAAATATTTTACAAACCACCGTTCAGGAGATTTGTAAAGAAGCAGACAAGGCCTTTCCAGCTTGTCATAGAGGATGAGGTAGAGAAAGTAATGACTAATCCTGGTATAGGAAAGCCTAAGAAAGGCGATTTATCAGAATTTCAAGTGCATAAATTTACCTTTAAAAAGCAAGAAGCTTTAATTGCTTATCGTGTCATTGAAGCTGATATACTGTTTTATATGATAGGTCCTCATGAGAATTTTTATCGTGACTTTAAGAAATATTTAAGGGAGGTTGAATAAAAATGATCACTGCTGAGAAAATCTATAACGACATTTTAGAGATGCCAGTAAAAGAAAGAGAGAAGCTATTTGCTGTGATAGCAAGGAGAGGGTTTGAAAAGGATTTATACAGACATGATGAAGTCTTTGAAGAAATCAGACAGGAGCCCTTTACCCTTAAAGAAGCCGCTGAATATCTTGAAATAGCCGAGATTACCTTGAGAAGATGGATAAAGGCAGGAAGGATAAGATATAAAAGGGTGGGGAGAAACTTCGTGTTTGACCCAGATGAGCTTAAAATTTCTAAAAAGTGAATGGGGATTACTATCTCTTGATTGCTATAACCTCTAATGATGTTCCTACCAGTATCTTACGGCCACTAATAACTTCGATAGCTTTGGCCATTAAATGGAAAGATCTTTTGATGTATTGGGCAAAAATGTAGGAATAGAAAAGTTTAGCAGGATCACCTTCAGAAGGTGGGGAATTAAGGATAATAATCCCAGAGAAACCACAGTCTGACAAAAATCTTCTTATAAACTTCGGTGTAAAGCAAAATTGGTGAAATACCAGAAATTTATGTACTCGATTGGCCAATCCACATTTAAGGGCCAGGCGATAAATTCGAGTGTGCAAAAAACCATTTGGAAAGCGGATAAAAATAAGGCCTTCAGGTTTAAGTAAACTTCTGGCTCTTTCAATTTCCTTCCATGGCTCCGCCGAATGTTCAAGCACGTTGATGAAAGTAATTACATCAAATTGACCATTTCCATTATATTCTCGAAGGGTTCCCTTAAAAACATCAAGTCCATATTGTCTTTGAGCCTTTTCAACCGATTGTTTTGAGGGCTCAATTCCCTTTACCTCCCATCCCTTTTTTTGAGCAGCAACTAAAAAAAATCCGCTGCCAGTGCCCACGTCCAACAACCTGCCAATTTTCTTCCTTTCTCCAATCAAATCTAATACATAATCGAATAACTTATTCCTGCTTCCTTCCACCTGGTCAGCGGAATATCTGCCAAAGTAATCCTCGCGATAATGGGTCAGGATTTTATCATAGGAATCTTGGGTTTGTTTATAGATGAGATCACACCCTGAACATCGGTTATAGATTCTCGAAAAAATCCTAAAATAGAAATCCCCGGGACTGCAGCAATAGGGACAACTCTTCATCTTATTTGTCCTTTAGGAGAGATAAATAGACCTTTTCCGTTTCTGATACCATCTTTTCAACTGAAAATTCCTGTTCCACCTTTTTTCTTGCCGCCAACCCCAATGCCTTCGCACTTTCTTTATCAGCCAGAACTCTTATAACGGCTCTTGCTAAAGCTTCAGAATTTTTTGGCGGAACCAGAATTCCGTCTTTTTCATCTGTTATCTGCTCAGTTATTCCATCTATATTTGTCGCAACAATCGGCTTCGCCATAGCCATGGCCTCAAGCGTTATCATCGGGAAACCTTCCAAAAGTGAAGGGATTACTAAAATATCAATGGCAGACAGAATTTCTTTAATATCACTCCTGAATCCCGTAAAAATCACATTGTCTTTTACTCTAAGCTCTTCGCTCAAGGCTTCAAGGCTTTTTCTCAGCGGTCCATCTCCAACAATTAATATTCTTACCTTAGGAAAAGTTTTTATAATTGCCGGAATGGATTCAATAAAGTATTCAAAACCTTTTTGCCAAACCATTCTGCCTATTGCCCCGATCAACAGAACATCTTGAGGAATACCAAATTCTTTCCTTAGATTTACATGTTCAGCATCCAGGCGATATTGATCCAACTCGATCCCATTGTATATCCTTACAACCCTTTGGGCAGGTATTTCACGCCCTTCAATCAGTGTCCTTTTCAAGGAATCTGATACTACTATAAAGCATGCCACATACCGCTCAGAAAGCCAGTCCATAAAGCGATAAATCATTTTACGTAAAGGCCCAACATCGAAGCCCTCCACAGGCATTGCTATGGTGCAGAAGATATGAGGAACCCTGGCTATTCTACCTGCCACCCTGGCAAAGAAATCAGCCCGTGCCCCTTGACTGTGTACCAAATCAATCTTTTTATTCCGGATAATATTCTTGATTTGAAGAATCGGTTTCAAAGAGATTCTCCGGCTAATATCAATGGGAAGGAATTGGATCTTCAATCGCTTAAGTTCATTTTCGAATGATCCCCCTGGCATAGCAGCCACGAACAACTGATACCCATCTCTCAATCCAGCGGCCAACTGCAGAAAAACGCGCTCCCCACCGCCAAACTCCAGGCCATCAATAACAAAAAGGATTGATATCTTTTTCTCAGTATTATTCAAGCTTCATCTCTCCTAACTATTTTCCCATTTTCGTATTCCAACCTGTATTTTGGGTTTTCGAGATAAGGCTTCAACAAATCAGGATAGGGACCAAATATCTCAGGATCATAACGTATGTAATTGCTGCAAACCCTTTGGACACAAATCCTCTGGGCCTCTTCCCATGAATTTGTGCTAAATTCGCTTTCAATCATTACCTTTACATAATCTTCGAGAGTAGGAAACTTTTTATAATCCTTTAATTCCATCCAGTCTTCCCAAAAATAACGAAGAAGCATCCGACGGGCCGGTTTCACATTTACATGGAAGCTATAAGGTTCATACCAGAAAAGTGGCCGGTAATATTTTGGAAACTTTACGGCCTCGAATCGCCCTGGATGAATGTAGCGGGCCTTCTCGGAAAAGGTATGAACATATTCTTCGGTATGAACCATCTCTTTTGGATCCTGGTGAAAAAGATCACCAGTCAGGTTGATATGCCTGAGGTAGATGAGATAATAGCGTCGGGTATCCAGAGATAGAATGCGCTCGCGAAGATTGGAAATATTATAATCTCCTGAAGTATGGGCTACCATATCCCCATCCCAACGGAATACCCAACGAAACGTTGTTTGATCAAGGGCAAAGTTGGAAAGGGCACAATGATCCAAATCCGGGCGTCGCCATAGTTTCATCAAACCCTTTTCAATATCGGCCATCTCTTGGAGGATCTCATAGGTTCCATCTGTTGATCCGTTATCAACAATCACTATCTCATCTGCAATACCCTTTATAGATTGAATAGAGGGTCTAATCCAGTCCACCTCATCCTTGACTCGCATGATTACACTAATACCCTGAGGACGGGCAGGAGTAGGAACTATGCCCAAAAACACTGCATGGCTTGCAATCCTTCTGAAAAGTCTGGAAAGGTGGTTTGTGATTTCAGGGTTTTGATTGGCCGTGATAGATAAAGGAAATTTGTTGCACATAAAATATATTTCTCTAATTCTACTATCGCTTCAACTGCTT
>CAYTDY010000133.1:0-866 GCA_964436665.1 uncultured Desulfobacteraceae bacterium | reverse complement strand
AATAAAAATCCCATTACCTCTTCTAAGCCTCAAAAAGCTTTCTATTTTAGTACTAAACAAAATGAATGGTAACATCATAATGCCGATTCCTGGAAAAGACTTTTTTTCAAATATTGAAAAAAGCTCTTTAAAAAACCACGTAACAGCGGAGAAAGTATATCTTCTGCAGATAATATTAAAGCCGGTATCTTGAAGCTCTTTTACTATTTTTTCAGACTCAAATCCAACTCTTACGTGATAATCCCCCAAACGTTGCTTTCTATTCGTGTTTTTTAGTAGATCGTTTTTTGTAAGGTATCTGATTTGATAAGCAGAGGGCACATGCACGACTAATTTGCCATCTGGCTTGAGCCATTCATAGAAAAGACACAATATTTTTCTATAATCATTAATATGTTCCAATACGTCTAAACTTATTATTATATCATACTGATTTGTTCCCACATATTTAAATAGATCCTTCTTAATAAAAGTAATATTTGCAGGAATACGCAGGTGTTGTTTTGATGGACCTTTTTGATAAAGATCAACAGCCACAAACTGACTTTCATTAAAACGCCTTGCCTGAACTATTGTTAGACTTGCCCCTTCTCCACTTCCTGCATCTAGAATATTATATTTCTTATCGCGCCTGACGTGTTTCTTCAAAGTCCAGCTAAGATAAAAACTCCTAACCACCGCAGCAGCTTGAAGTGTCCCAATCCATTTTTCCTGAATCGGCCAAGTTAACTCGTCGTATAGATATTTTAACAGATTGCTCATTAGAATTGACGGCCTTTATTAGATCAAGCCTCTATTAACACTATTGTAATGTCCTGATGATTTAGTTTTAAGAGTAAGTAAACAGCCCATTTGCTGGTTTTTTA
>CAYTDY010000132.1:0-6753 GCA_964436665.1 uncultured Desulfobacteraceae bacterium | reverse complement strand
TGGTGGTGTGACCAGAAAAATAAGCAATGGGGAGCCCTTTACATATTTAAATCCGCAGAAGCGCTTAATGAATATGTTAATTCGGATATTTGGCAAAAAATAGTTCCGGAAAAGTATGGATGTGTACCTACTTGGAATATTGTTGAACCTGGTCCGATACTAGCCAAGAAAGAGATAAAAGAATCGAAGGACTCTTGGATAAGTGAATAAAATATTTTAAATAATCCCTAAACTCAAGGAAAGGAGATAACATTATGAAAACAAACATATTTAAAACATTGATGATCTTATTCTTTGGAGTAATAATAGTCACAGGTTTTTCAGCCTCAGCTAACTGTAAAACTCTTGTGCTCAAATGGGCGGCCTACCAACCCCCCATAAGTCCATTTACGATTCCCCAAAGATATTTTGCTCAAGAAATTGAGAGAGTAAGTCAGGGTAAAGTCAAGGTTAAGTTCTACTGGGCTCAATCCTTGGTCGGTAGTAAGGGGATGATGGAGGCAGTGAGGGACGGAGTTGCTGATGTTGTTTCTATGTGTGCTTCTTATTTTCGCTCAAAGGTTCCGCTATCCTCAGTTGTTGATGTACCTTTCCTTAATACCTCAGGTCAAGGAGGAAGGGAGTGCATCGTTTTTAATAGGGCTTATGTTAAACCTCTTTTTGTAAAGGAACATGACAGATGGAACAGTGTTTTTCTTTATTTTGGTTACGCTCCTCCTTATAATCTTATGGGCAAAGTTCCTGTGAGAAGCGTTAAAGACCTCGAAGGCAAGAGAGTAAGAGCTATGGGGAGCCTTGGAAAACTATTAAAGTCCTTTGGAGCTATTCCAGTATTTACCTCTGCTCCTGAAACTTTTACATCTCTTGATAAAGGTGTGATGGATCTCGCTGCGGGGGTGGGAGATTACTGGATGGATGCTTACAAGGTTTATGAGGCATCCAAATACTATACTGTTGATATGGATATGGCTTCCAACGGCAACATAGTTCTCATTAATAAAGATACTTACAACAAGCTATCTGAGAAAGTCAAAAGAGCAATTCCTAATATAAGGGGAAAGATGGCTTACGTGAGCCAGGAGGCCCTTGCAAGCCCAGAGAAGATAAAAGCCTACAGAGCAAAATATAAAGCAAAGGGCATAGAGATAATTCATTTTCCTCCCGCGGAAAGGAAGAAGCTGCTAAATAGGGCTGAGGAATATTGGGAAGAATGGATAGCAAAATGGGAAAAAAGTGGGGTTAAGAACCCAAGGGAAGCAGTTAATATTGTAAAAAATTTAATTAATACCATTGAAAAAGAATTTCCTGAAAAACAGCTTATGGTTCCAGAGGACTTAAAAAAACAGGTTGCCCAATTAGAAGCAAAAGCCAAAGCTGGAAAGTAATATTTGATATTATACCTGAGCCTGTAAAGAATCTGTTGTTTTAGAAACGGATTCTTTACAGCTTACTGAAAAATGGATATGTATCATATAGATGCAATAAACTGGAGGAAAAGGAGTAATTATTTCATTCGATTGAAGAAAAAGCTATGTACCTCTCTGAAAATTCTAAAAATTATTTTTTCTTTTGCCACACTTAAAGATATCAAAAATAATGAATTTATATTTAAGACCAGTAGTGTCCCAACGTTGAACAATAATAATTCCTTAAAGCTTTACCAGATAAAGGTTTAAGAGCTCTTTTAGATGTTATCGACTTGAAACTCATTTGAAAAACATGGTTTAGTAAAATCAGCAAGTTAGTCTATTAAAAGTCTGTTTTTTCCCAACGTTGGGACAGCAGTGATTTAAGACCAAGATTGATTAATGTTGTGCTATATTTGCATCTGGAGGATTTGTATTTTGAAATTTAATTTATCATTTATCAGAAATAAGGACAAAACAAATACAACCTATTCGTCCTTTGAGAATATATTTTCTTATTATTTACCTGGGGGGCTGATTGTTATTCTAATGCTTTGTATGTGTACAGAAATCGTCTTAAGGTGGATTTTCCACAATTCTATACAAGGTATTGGAGAAATAGTTGAGACGTCAATGGTGGTTATCACCTTTGCTAGCCTAGCAGGAATTCAAAAGGACAAAGGCCACGTTAGAATGACCCTGCTGGTTGAAAAGCTTTCTAAAAGGAAAATAGGGACTGTTTTAGAAACCTTGAATCTTATTTTCATTTTTGTGATATGCGCTGTACTTTTGTATCCTTTAATTATTTACGTAATACATCTTAATCAATTTAATGAGACAACGGAATTTCTATATATTCCCCTTTGGCTTGTCGCAATTTTTATGCCTCTTGGCTTCTTTTTTCTGTGTATACGCTTAGTGACTCAGTTTTTGGCCGAAGGAAAAAAAATATTTGAAAAAACGAGCAATCAGGCTAAGAACATTTGATAAGAGGCTGAGTAGAAGGTGTAAGACAATAACCTCTGTAGTTAGAAAGAGGAGTTGTCGTTTCGGGAGCAATCTAGAAACAGTGAGATATCTAATACTTTATTATCTCATTAAAACACTGATGAATATCGAACTTTAATGAATGCTGCATATTATAAAAGGCTTTTACGAGAATGAAATGAAATGGATCTAGTTATAGGCATAATTATTTTGGTTTTATTCTTCATGCTAATTGCTTTGGGTGTGCCTATTGCATTTTCGCTCTTGGGAGTAAGTGTTTTAGGCCTTATTTCTATTACAGGCTTCAAAGCTGCATTTTCAGCAGTTACATCCGTTTGTTTCAACTACATTGCAAGCTATACGATGAGCGTTATACCACTCTTTATCCTCATGGGAATGGCATGCGCTACTACAGGAATTCTAGATGAAGTATTTGATGTTGCTAAGAAATGGTTTGGGGGGATTAAGTCAGGCGAAGGACTTGCTGCTATCGCAGGAAATACTGTTTTTGCCGCTGCCTCTGGTTCTTCTTTAGCAGCTTGTGTTGTCATAGGTAGAGGGGCATTGCCTGCTATGAAAAAGGCGGGGTATCCTCTGGATCTTTCCACAGGAATTGTAGCAGCAAGTGGTACTATCGCCTCGATGATTCCACCCAGTATTTTAATCTGTATTTATGGACTTATCGTTGATGAATCTATCGGGAAGCTTCTAATAGCTGGTATTATTCCTGGCTTTATAGAGGCTACCCTTTATTCCCTAGTAGTGGTTTGGGGTGTTAGAAATATAACGAGAATAAAAACAAGCAATATTTCTCTCTGGGAAAAAATTGTTTATACTCGCCATCTTTGGATTATATTTTTAATTGTCCTAGCAGTTATGGGAACCATATATGCCGGAATATGTACGCCCACAGAGGCAGGTGCTATAGGCTCTATAACAGTTTTTCTTTTGATTATCTTCCTTAGAAGGTTGAATTTTGAGATATTCAAGAAGATCTTGAAGGACACCGTACGAACAACAGGGATGGTGTTCATTATATTAGTGGCTGCGGTGGTATTTTCGAGATTTCTTTTAGTTAGTGGATTTACAGAAGCAATTGTGTCTACTATAACTGGATTTGAAGTAAGCAGGTATATAATTTTTTCTTTAGTAGTTTTATGCTACATGATATTGGGTTGTTTTCTCACAGCTACGGGTATGATGGTAATAAGCTTGCCAGTTTTTCATCCGGTTATGGTTGCTTTGGGGTTTGATTCAATATGGTTTGGGATCATAGTGGTTACCCTTTGCGAACTTGCATTGATAACACCTCCTGTAGGCATGAATGCCTATGTTACCCAGAGCTTGGATAAAAATATTCCGCTTTCAACGGTTTTTAAAGGATGTTCCTATTTTGTTGTCGCAGATATTGTTAGAATTATTATTCTGCTCATCTTTCCTGGCCTAGTTCTTTACCTTCCAGCGACTATGGGGTAGGGAAAGTGAGCTCAATTATGAATGGAAAACACGAAGAAAAAACCATAAAATTGTTTAGTAACATTCAAAAGGTTCGGCATTTTGTATTCAAAGAAAGGATTAGAGAAAAATTCGAAATGACAGTGTGAAACTGGTTTGATTTATATTTTTCATCCATCTATTTTTTAGATAAGATGATGGTAATCATCTTTGATATTTCACATTTCTCTTAACTCTTTTACAGCCGAGACAACTTGCGATACCTGCTCGCTTGCCTTACCCTGAAGGAAGATATCTGTGATATGACCAGTAAGTACTGTCTTTTCCAGATTTATCTCAATTATCTTAGAGCCTGCCTGCTTTGCCTGCCTTGGAAGTATGTTAAAGGGAGAGACCACAGCCGAAGTACCTATTATCAATAAGGCCTGGCAGGTAGAGGCCAACTGAGAGCTCCTTGCCATGGCTTTAACAGGAATTGCCTCTCCAAAGAAGATAACATCTGGTTTAAGTATCTTTCCACACTCGCATTTAGGTGGATAATCACCTTTCTTCTCTTTGTAATCATATTTCTTATTGCACCAAAGGCAGGTAAGCGAGCGGGAGTTTCCATGATATTCGATAACATTCCGGGAACCAGCTTCCTGGTGGAGATTGTCTACATTCTGAGTAAGTACGCTCTTCAGCAAACCCATTTGTTCTAACTCAGCAAGCCCTGTGTGTGCTGCATTAGGCCTTGCGTTATCAACAATCTGTTCCATTTCTTTTAACATTCGCCAGACCTTTTCCGGGGTATTCTTAAATGCATAAATGGTGGCATATTCCTCCGGATCAAACCTATCCCATAGACCACCCTTACTCCTGAAATCCGGGATACCTGACTCCACTGAGATACCGGCACCAGTAAGGGCTATAGTTAATTTAGATCCCAGAATAATCCTGGCAGCCTTTTCAATTAATTCATCCATATTTGAGACTTTGTTTTATTTGTTTAGTTAGTTTTATTAGTTCTGTTTGTTTTTCCTTTAATATTAGCTTATTTCTTCACTTTAATTATTTCAATACCTGAACTAACCAGACAAACCAATCAAACGAATCAAACCAATAAAACATATGATTCTAAATCACCTCGAGGCTGATATTAACAGACCTCGCAGAATGAGTAATGGCGCCAACAGAAATTAGGTTGACACCTGTTTCGGATATATCCCATATTGATTCTAAGGTAATCCCACCAGAGGCCTCTAAGAGAACCCTTCCCCCGGCTATAGAAACGGATTTTTTCATTTCTTTGACAGACATATTATCCAAAAGAATTGCATCTACCCCTGCCCCAATAGCCTCTTCAACTCCCTTGATATCATCTACCTCCACCTCGATCTTTAATGTATGGGGTAACTTCTCTTTAATTTTTGCCAGGGCCTCGGATATAGAACCGGCTGCAGCAATATGGTTATCTTTGATCAAGATCCCGTCAAAGAGGCCAAATCGATGATTAAATCCGCCTCCCATCCTAACTGCATATTTTTCCAATATTCGTAATCCCGGGGTTGTCTTTCTGGTATCAATTACTCGGACACTTGAAGGATCGATTTTCTCAATATATGTCCTTGTGAGGGTAGCTATCCCGGAGAGGTGCTGCAAAAAATTGAGGGCCGTTCTTTCACCGCTCAGTATACCCCTCATTGATCCTCTAACAATACCTATGTCATCCCCATTTGGAACCACATCTCCATCATGGTAAGTGTGTTCAACCACTATTTCAGGATCAAGCCGGGAGAAAACCCTTGAAAAGATTTCTATTCCGGCCAGTATTATATCTTCCTTGGCCAATATCCTTGCCTCTCCTTTTGTGGATGGATCTATAATAGCCGAGGTAGTTATATCCCCCGGCCCTAGATCTTCCTCTAAGGCAGTATCAATTATTTTGTCGATTTGGGAAAGATAACCCGTGTTCACCTGAGTCCCTCAAGAATGGTAAGGTTTTGGCTTAATTTTTCTAATTTAATACTCATAAGCTTCACCTTCTCTTTGACATTTTCTACTATATGAACAGGAGCCTGATCCAAAAAATCTTTATTTGCCAATTTTTTCTTTGATATTTCCATTTCCTTTTCTATTTTTTTTATTCCCTTATATACCCTCTTTCTCTCATCATCATAATTGATCAATCCCTTGAGAAGGACGTGGACTTGGATATCGCCAAAGACATTCGTAGCAGAGGAATCGGGCTTTCCCGAACCGGAAACAAAATCAATAGATTCTATCTTTGCAAGGCTGGTAATATATGAAAGATTATTTTCAAGAATTTCTCTTTCTCTTGATCCCTTTGCATCTATGACTATCTTTACATCCTTTTTTGGAGGGATATTCATCTCTCCCCTGATATTCCTGATGCCTGTTATTACTCCTTTAAGCAGATCCATCTCTTTGATTGATTCCTCATCACAGATAAATTCAGTACGTTGAGGGAATTGGGCTACCATGATGCTTCCTTGTGTATGAGGGAGTCTTTGCCAGATTTCTTCGGTAATAAAGGGCACAAATGGATGGAGAAGCTTCAGCACCCCACTCAAAAGCATTTGCACTGCAGACTGGGCCACTTCCTTTCTCTTTTGATCCTTGCTATAGAGCTCCATTTTCGCCATTTCCAGATACCAGTCACAGAATTCATGCCAGACAAACTGATAACAGATGCTAGCTGCATCATTGAATTTATAATCATCTATATGCCTGCTTATTTCTTCTGCAACCTTCCCTATCCTGCTCATAATCCAGCGATCAGCAAGGGTAAGATTACCGGTATCTATAGATGGAGATTTACAATCCTTCAGGTTCATCAAGGAAAATCTTGCAGCATTCCAGATTTTATTCATAAAATTTCTGTATCCTGCTATCCTTTCTTCTG
>CAYTDY010000131.1:0-6806 GCA_964436665.1 uncultured Desulfobacteraceae bacterium | reverse complement strand
GCCCTAGAAGACAATGACGAGTTGCTCGTGCACATGGTTTGAAGCGGCACGCTGATGCCCCATGTTAGAGGGCATGATGTAAAAAAAGACATCTCCATGCTCATGCGTCTCACCAAGGGAAACTATGGGGCCTTGAGTAAAGGCTAGGAGTAGTTTTCAAAGAACTAAAATGTTATCAAATTTCAAATTAATAGGAGAAGTAATTGATTCAAGAAGATGAAGATGTACAATTAATTGAGAAGGTTGTTTATATTAATAGGGTTGCAAAGGTTGTAAAAGGGGGCCGCAGGTTTTCCTTCAGCGCTATAGTAGTTGTCGGCGATGGTAAAGGCATGGTAGGTGCCGGCCTTGGAAAGGCAAATGAAGTACCAGAGGCCATAAGAAAAGGTGGGGAAAGCGCTAGAAAAAATATGAAGCTGGCTTCACTCTTAAAAGATTCTATTCCTTATGAGATAATTGGGGTCTGTGGTTCGAGCTCTGTTCTGCTTAAGCCAGCCCGCCCTGGAACTGGAATTATAGCTGGAGGAGCCGTTAGGGCGGTTTTAGAAGTGGCTGGTGTCAGAAATGTTGTTAGCAAATGCTTACGTTCCCATAATCCCCATAATTTGGTTAAAGCTACCCTTAATGGGCTTATGTCTTTGAGAGCCCCAGAGGAAATAGCAAGGTCAAGGGGGAAGACTGTAGAGGAAATTTTGACCTGAGCAATGATGGATTTACAGGAGACTATATGAAGTTGCATGAATTGATGACACCGAAAGGTTCTGGGAGAAAGAGAAAAAGAATCGGAAGGGGAGAAGGCTCAGGAAGTGGGAAAACCGCTGGTAGGGGGACAAAAGGGCAAAACTCACGTTCTGGTGGAGGAGCCCCCTTAGGATTTGAAGGAGGGCAAATGCCTCTACAGAGAAGAATTCCAAAGCGTGGCTTTACAAATATTTTTAAGAAACAGTATGAGATTATTAATATAAAGGATCTCAAAAATTTTAACTCAGGTGAAACAGTAGACAGAAACACATTGCTCAAGGCCGGTTTGCTAAAAAAGGCTAAAGCAGTAAAACTTTTAGGAAAAGGGGAGTTATCTTTTCCAATAAAGATAAAAGTTAATAAAGTCAGCCAGGCAGCAAAAGAAAAGATTGAATCTGCTGGTGGTAAGGTAGAGATGGTGTAAAAGTGATTGGCGGTTTTCAAAATATAACAAAGATCCCTGAACTTAAAAAGAGGATAATTTTTAGCCTTTTAATGCTGGCGGTTTACAGGCTTGGGTGTCATATTCCAACACCCGGTATTGATTCAGCAGCTTTGGCTGCCTTCTTCACTGAAAGAGCTGGCACCTTGTTTGGTCTCTTTGATATGTTTTCAGGTGGGGCTTTACGCAGGCTATCGGTTATGGCGTTGGGGATAATGCCTTACATAAGTGCGGCCATTATCCTTGAGCTTCTCACCGTAGTTGTTCCCCATTTGGAAAAATTGAAGAAAGAGGGAGAAGCTGGGAGAAAGAAGATTACACGGTACACACGATATGGGACCGTAATACTGAGCCTCATACAGGGCCTGGGCATATCGGTTGGCCTGGAGAGTATGACGAGCCCTTCAGGGGCTTTGATTGTTCCGATAGGGGGTTGGGGCTTTAGGCTTATGACCATGATAACATTATCTGCCGGTACAACGTTTCTGATGTGGCTCGGGGAACAGATAAGTGAGAGAGGTATTGGAAATGGTATCTCATTAATCATTTTTGCCGGTATTGTGGCAAGATTACCCTCAGCTATTGGCAATTCATTTCGCTTGATGGGTACTGGAGAGATGAGTCCTTTTTTTGGGCTCCTTTTAGTTGTTTTTATGATAGCCATTGTTGGGGTTATTACTTTTGTTGAAAGAGGTCAGAGAAGGATACCAGTCCAGTACGCAAAAAGGATTATAGGCAGGAAGATGTATGGAGGGCAGAGCACGCATCTTCCATTGAAGGTTAATACTGCTGGTGTTATTCCCCCTATATTTGCCTCTTCCATTATTATGTTTCCAGCTACCATAGCAGGGTTCTTAAACGTGAAGCAGATTGGTTGGCTTCAATTCATTGTTAGTTCCCTGGCGCCTGGTCGCCTGATATATTCCCTGATTTATGTAGGTTTTATAATTTTCTTTTGCTATTTTTACACGGCCATCCATTTTAATCCTGCTGAGGTTGCAGATAATATGAAAAAGTATGGCGGATTTATCCCTGGCATTAGACCTGGTAAGAGTACGGCTGAATATATTGACAAGGTACTCACAAGGATAACATTCAGTGGAGCAATTTACGTTTCTATTATCTGTATTTTGCCTGAAATTTTAATTTACAAACTACATGTACCTTTTTATTTTGGGGGGACGGCCCTTTTGATTGTGGTTGGTGTAGGTATGGATACTATCACCCAGATAGAGACTCATTTATTGACCAGGCACTACGAGGGTTTTATGAAACGGGGTTTAGGTAGGGTTCGATAAATTATGAAGGTTAAGTCATCTATAAAGAAGAGATGCAAGAATTGCAAGATAGTTAAAAGGAAAGGTGTGCTTAGAGTAATCTGTGATAATCCTCGGCATAAGCAGAGACAGGGGTAATAATATTTCGGATTGCGGATTGCGGCCCGCCCTCCCCGTCCCAAGACTGAGACGGGATCGGGAGGTGCGACACACACGGAGCAGGCTGTTCTCTCTGTTATATTTTGGGAATGGGGCCCTTGAATATTATGCCTGGCAAAACAGGTCTGGGCCAGGGATTGCGGATTTAGATTATACATCATCCACCAAAGGCAGATTAAACAGGTTATAAGAGCTGGTCATCCGAAAAATTTGAGATTATTTATATAAGAATCTATAGATGGATCATGTGGGTCAGTCAATAGGGTTCAAGAAGAGAATAGCTTAAAGCTGATATCCGACCTGTAAACTATTTAAGGAGAATACATTGGCTAGGATTGCTGGTGTTGATTTACCAAAGAAAAAAAGAATCGAGATAGCTTTGACCTATATTTATGGCATAGGTAGAAATAATTCTCGGAAGATTTTGCAGATGGCAGGGGTAGAGCTTGACACCAAATCAGATCAACTTAGTGAAGAGGATGTAACAAAGATCAGAAAGATTATTGATGAATCCTTTAAGGTTGAGGGAGATCTGAGGCGGGAAGTATCCATGAATATAAAGCGCCTGATGGATATGGGATCTTATAGGGGATTAAGGCACAGAAAAGGTCTTCCACTAAGAGGGCAGAGAACTCATACGAATGCAAGAACAAGGAAGGGACCGAGAAGGATGATAGGAAGACGTAAAAGATAGATAATGAGGGGATAATGGCCGAGGAGACAGGAAAAGTTAGCAAGAGCAAAAAAGAGAAAAAGATTGTTATCAATGGGATTGTCCATATTCAATCTACCTTTAATAACACTATCATTACAATCACAGATATGAATGGTAACGTTATAGCTTCATCGAGTCCAGGGCAAGTAGGCTTTAAAGGTTCCAGGAAAAGCACCCCCTTCGCTGCCCAGTTGGCAGCACAGAATGCATTAAGGAAGGCGATGTCTTTAGGTTTGAAAACTGCTGAGGTTCGGGTTAAGGGTCCTGGAGTCGGACGTGAAGCTGCCCTAAGAGCATTACAGACGGATGGTTTTTCGGTTACTATGATTAGGGATGTGACACCTATTCCGCATAATGGTTGCAGGCCCCCAAAGAGGAGAAGAGTGTAACAGGAGGAAGAATATTGGCTCGATATATTGAGGCTGCATGTAGGTTGTGCAGGCGGGAAAATCTCAGACTTTTTCTAAAAGGTGATAGGTGCTATACTGACAAGTGTGCCTTTGAACGGCGTTCTTATGCTCCAGGTCAACATGGACAAAGGAGGGGCAGAAAGGTCTCCGATTACGGGATACAATTAAGAGAAAAACAGAAAGTAAAGAGAATTTACGGGGTATTAGAAAAACAGTTTAGAAGGTATTATAGCAGAGCTGATAGGCTAAAGGGCATTACAGGTACAAACCTTTTGATCTTATTAGAACGTCGATTGGACAACATTGTATATCGTATGGGATTTGCCTCCTCAAGGGATCAGGCAAGGCAGCTGGTTAGGCATAATCATTTCACCGTTAACGGAGGGAAGGTTAATATACCTTCTTACCAGGTGAAGATTGGGGATGTAATAGAGGTGAAAGAGAGGACTCGTAAGATTCCTATCATTCAAGAAGCAATGGAGACTGTGGTTAGGCGAGAGATATCTACATGGTTAGAGGTTGATGGAGGTAACTTTCGTGGTGTAGTTAAGGCCTTTCCCAATCGTGAAGAGTTGACCATGCCCATTAATGAGCAACTCATAGTTGAGCTATACTCAAAATGAGTGAGCTGAAGTGACTAAAATGCCTAAAGTTCAGACTACTCGAAATTTGGATTTGGCCATTTTTAGAAAATCGCCAAGTACATAATAATAGCTACTTAACTGCATTTTGTAGTCGTTCATAGGTTCAGGGTTGGCTGAAAATCTGAAACCTGGATTCGTATGCTCTGAGCTGAATTCCAGGAAGCATATGATTATGCCGAACGCACACGTGCTGCCATTCTTGGTTTTATCAAGTACCTTTTGGCCTATGAGCAAGGTCAACGAAGGAAAAGAAAGTTAACATTGAACGGTGAACTCTGAACCTGTGAACGCATAAGATTTATTTTTGTACCTCTATTGGGAAAAAGTGAATGTTTTCCTTAACTTTAGGCACTTTAGTTCACTTTAGGCACTTTAGTTCACTTTAGGCACTTTAGTTCACCCTGGCCCAGACCTGGCTTATAGGTTTAGTAGTCTAATTAAAGCACAGGCTGGCTTTTGGACTTAGTGGTCTGATTAGAGCACATAGCACCAGGGCGGGCTTTAGGCACTTTTTTTGAGGTGATTTATATTTATGGAAAAGCTATTTCAAAAGAATTGGAGAGATTTAATAAAACCTAAAATGATAGAAATCCAAACCGAAACATTTACTGATTTCTATGGAAAATTTGTTTGTGAGCCACTTGAGAGGGGTTTTGGAATTACTCTCGGTAATTCTTTACGACGAATTCTCCTTTCTTCCTTACAGGGGGCATCTATTGTTTCTGTAAAATTTGATGGTGTACCTCACGAATTTACTGCTATTCCTGGCATAAAAGAAGATGTAACTGGTATTATTTTAAATTTAAAGGAAGTAAATCTTAAAATTGCTGAAGAAGAGGAAAAAAAAGAAGTAGAAAAAGAAGAAAGAGAAGAGGAAATTAAAGTCTTCCTTGATGATAAAGGGGAAAAGGTGGTAAAGGCTGGTGATATAATAACTGACGGGAAGGTTGAAATAATGAATCCAGATCAACATATAGCCACCCTAAATAAGGATGCTGTTCTGCATGCAGAAATGTTGGTCAAGACTGGTAGGGGGTATGTTCCAGCAGAGAAGAATATAATAGAAGATGAAGAAATCGGAATAATACCTATAGATGCTCTTTTTTCGCCGATTAGGAGGGTTAGCTACATAGTTGGTAATGCAAGGGTCGGGCAGCGAACTGATTATGATAAATTGACCTTAGAGATCTGGACAGATGGAACGGTGAATCCACAAGATGCATTGGCCTTTGCTGCAAAAATTTTAAAGGAACAGGCTACGCCGTTTATTAGTTTTGAGGAAGAACCAGAGGAAGAAATAGAAAAAGAAGAAAAAGAGGAGGAAGAGAAGATAAATGAAAATCTCTTTAGGTCTGTAGGAGAACTTGAACTCTCTGTTCGCTCATCTAATTGTCTGAAGAATGCTAATATAAAGTATATTTATGAGTTGGTTCAGAAGACAGAAAGCGAAATGCTAAAGACCAAGAATTTTGGAAGAAAGTCTCTTAATGAGATAAAGAGAATCTTAGAGGAAATGGATCTTCAGTTTGGTATGGAACTGGAAAATTTCCCCTTTCCCAAACAGGAAGAAAAGGAAGAAAAGGAAGAAAAGGAAGCAGAGGAAGAGAATACAGAGGATCAGGATCAGTGAGACATAGAAAGGCAGGGAAAAAGCTGGGTCGTGACTCAAGTCATCGAAGGGCTGTTTTAAGAAATTTGGTTACTTCTCTTTTTCAACATGAGGAGATTTCAACAACATATTCAAAGGCCAAGGCATTACGGCCTATTGCTGAGAAGATGATTACCCTGGCCAAAAGAGGAAATCTTCATGCAAGACGTCAGGCACTTTCCTATATTATGGATAAATCTGTTACCCATAAATTGTTTGATCAGATGAAGGACCGTTTTTTAGACCGCCAAGGCGGTTATATCAGGATTTTAAAGACAGGTCATAGGACTGGTGATGGTGCGCCTTTAGTAATTATCCAGTTATTATCTGCAAATAAGGAAAAAAGTTCAGGAAAAACAATTAAAAAAAGCATAAATGGTAAGAAAAAGATTTCTGGGAAGATTTCAAATGAAAAGGTCACCCTTAAAGGAAAAATGAAAGTTTCTGAGGATGAACAGGAGAAGGTAAAGAAGACGTAAAAGAGAAAGATGTTGCGCAGAAGAGAGAAAAGACTAAAGCTTAAAAGGAATAATCAATATTTTTTAAGAAAAACCCCCTTTCTAATTTATTGGGAAGGGGGTTTTTTTAAAAAACAAATAGTCATTAGTTTGTTGTCAGTTGTCCGTTGTCAAAAAGATAATCATATGATCATAGATGGGACAACTGACTACAGATCCTCTTTAACTTTAGGCATTTTTAACTTTAGCTCACCATGGCCCAGACCTGGCCTATAATTTTAATAGGTTGATAAGAGCACATAGCACCTTATA
>CAYTDY010000130.1:5759-6886 GCA_964436665.1 uncultured Desulfobacteraceae bacterium | reverse complement strand
TATCCTCCCGGGTTTAATATTTTCCTCCCAATCTACCACAGCGGTATAATTCTATGCCAAGATCTCTCTCAAGTAAGGCATGAGTTAGATCAAGATTATAAACGTTGCATGCTCTATCTGGTGTACGAAGTTCTATATTGCGGAATACGAGATTATCTACCTTTGATTTCAAACCTTAAAGACTCTTTTTTCTGCACCAAATAGAAAGTATTATTTCCTTAGTAGGCCCTAAAAGACTGAAGAAAAGTATTAACAACGCTGCGATAAGGAGTATTGCTGATACCGGTCGCCCAAAAAAGCCTAGCCATTTATAATCCAGCAATTGCATAGATTTTACAAAAGCAGATTCTCCTAAATTGCCCAAGATCACCCCTAAAATGATACCAGGCATGGAATAACCAGAGCGACGGAGAAAATAGCCTGCGGTTCCTGTGATAAACATCACCCAAACATCTAGGAGGCTATTGCGAAGGGCAAAGGCCCCAATAGTTGCCAGAATTATGATGGCGGGTGCCAGCACTCTGAAGGGGATCCTTAATAAATTCACGATGGTTTTTGTCTCAATGTAACCCAGAATAAAGATGAATAGGTTAGCCAAAAACATGCTCACAAAAACCACCCACACCAGTTCTTTTGCTCGAATCATAATCAATGGTCCTGGTTCCATCCCATGAATCATGAAGACACTTATCATCATAGCCGTTATTGCCCCACCGGGCAATCCTAAAGCGAGCAATGGGATCATTGTCCCTCCTGTAGCAGCGTTATTGGCTGTTTCAGAAGCAACAACTCCCTCCAACTCTCCCTTTCCAAAACGCTCCGGATGTTTGGACCATTTAACAGCTTGGCTGTAACTGAGAAAAGCAGCCAGCGTAGCTCCAATACCAGGTAAAATTCCGGCGAAGAATCCAAGTATCCAAGATCTGATTACTGTTACTTTGAGTTGCCAAAGCTCTTTAAAACTAGGAAACTCTAGCCCTATTTTGGGGGCGCGATATATTTTTTTGACCATCCTTTCTCCTTGAGTAAAAACCTCTGATATGGCAAAGAACCCGAGAATGAGGGGAATGAAATGGATGCCTGAGAAAAGATAGTAAGACCCAAAGTTATATCGTGGAAGTGCACCT
>CAYTDY010000130.1:0-5749 GCA_964436665.1 uncultured Desulfobacteraceae bacterium | reverse complement strand
GATCTATCCCTATGGTGGCAATTAAAAGGCCTAATACCACCGAAAGCAATCCTCTCCAAATAGTATTTGCACCTACAGATGATACTGTTACAATACCTAAGAAGATCAGGCAGAACATTTCTTGAGATCCAAAGGCATGAATTGCCCAACGGGCAATAGGAGGGGCAGCTACCATCATTACGATAGCTGAGAGGATTCCTCCCAAGGCAGAGCATGTAACAGCCGCTCCAATGGCCTTTCCTGATTTACCCTGTTGAGTCATAGGGTAGCCATCGAAGGCAGTGGGAGCATTCTCGGCGGAACCAGGGATATTAAAGAGAATTGCCATTACAGCTCCCCCATAAATTCCCGACACGAACATTACGCCATAAACCATGAGTGCGTGGGTTGGCGTTAGGTAGATAGTAAAGGGCAGCGTAATGGCACCTAATGTAATCACATTGACTCCTGGTATCGCAGCGAACAGCAAACCAACCAAAAGAGCAGCAAAAAATAGTATAATAGCGATTGGATCAGTAATCAGAGTACTAAATCCCGTAATGAAATTTTCCATGAAAATTTCCTTTTAGGATAGATTTCATTCCCCTGAATTGAACTACTTAAGGATGGAGACGAAATAAGTATTTATATCATAAAATCCGGGCCAATTGCCGACTGGGAAGGGCACATAGAGCAATTTCACAAATATAATAATGGCTAAGGAGTAAAAAAGAAGAGTCGTTCCCACTACAATAAGCAATCGCTTTTCTCCTAACAACATCATATATCCTGCTATAAAGAAAGGCGTCAGAATATAAAAGCCCATCCTGGGCATGAGAAACAAATAAAGGAATGGCAAGCTGAAATTGGCTAGACGCTTCAAATGAACTATAGTACCAGTAGCTTTAGAAGTAAGATCAACATACTGCTCTTCAATCTGGCCTATAGTTCCTTTTTTATGTAGTTGAAGGAGACTCCATATCGTCTGAATGGAAGCAAAAAGCACAACGGCAAGAACAAGAACTCTCGGCCACCCAATTGCCCCATATCTATATTCGGGGATAACATCATCGAATTGATAACTGAAAGCAAAAGCAACAGCAGCCAGAGTGGCCCAGAATATAGCTTCAAATATCACGTACCAAAATTGATGCACAATATTTAATGCCCATTGTCTCTGGTGAACCCAGAGATGGGTTCACCAACTAAGTAATATTTACTAATATTTTGGTATGTTTCACTCTTATTTCTTGACAAAACCTAATTCCTTATAAATGGCTTTGTATATATCTATCGCATTCAAGATTAGTTTCTTCCCATCCTCAATATTTCTGTAGCTATCAACAATGTGCATATACTTGCTACGGTTGAACTTCTGAAAGGAATCGCTTTCGTATGCTTTCCGGAAAGCCCACTCGAGATACTTCACTCTATCTTCAGGTGTACCTTTCTTCAAAAAGAAACCTCTATATCTGAACAATGGATCCATTTTTGCCCCTATGTCTGTTAAGCACGGAGCATCTGAAAAGGCCTTGGGCCGCTTTTTCAGAAAGGTAAGGATTGGTTTCATATCACCAGACTCAAGGTAAGCAACTACATCTCCTGGCTGTTCGAATAGAGAATGCACATGGCGTCCTACCAAGGCCCCGTATCGCTCAGCTGGTTTATCGTAAGCGATTTGCTTGACTTTAAATCCTAATTCTTTCTGCAAAAGATACATGCTCACCCCTTCCATACCCGTCCTACGGGCCACATTGGCAATTGCTACCTTCCCTGGGTTCTCCTTAGCATATGTTAAAAAGGCATTCCAGTTGGGAAAGCGATCATCGTCGGGCCGCACATATATTTGATTAAAAGTAATCTGAGCTATACATATTGGGAACCAGTCCACCGTTGGGTTTTCCTTTATAACTTCTGCAGCATACAGGGTCGCTGTAAAATCAGCGTGGAAACAAATGGTATAGCCATCAGGTGGAGCAGCATAAAAGTCTGCAAAGCCAGCTACTCCTCCCCCTCCTGGTTTATTTACAAGCATAATTGGGACACCCATGATTTTTTGTAAGGGTATTGCTATAGATCGTGAACACTGGTCTGCTCCCCCACCTGCACCAAACGGAATAACGATGGTAACGGGCCTATTCGGGAACCCGCCAGGCTTTTCCATCGCACATAATATAAAAGGAGAAACGAAAAAGGTAACCAAAACAAAACAAGACACAAATAATGCGAATTTCAAAAATTGTTTCCCCATCATACGCACCTCCATTTTTTGAATTTGTAATTGCTTATCTTGTTTATCTTAATTTGTCAAAAAAAATCTGCCACTTTTCACCAGCGTCCCCCAATACCTTAGAGAAAAGGAAGTTTTTCCTCTTTTCTGTATGCCAGGGCCTGGCATGAGGCAATCAAGGTATTTTCTCCTTCAGTAACCTTTATATCGTAGGTTGATGTCTTTTTTGATCGATGGATCTCCTTTGATTCCGCCCTTAATACCCCTCCCTTTGTTGGGGGCCTATGAAAGGTAACTGTAATATTCAGGGCAACAGCCACTGTACCATGAGCATTGCATGATATCTCAAATGCCTCATCAATTAAGGAGAATATAGCCCCTCCGTGGGTAACATCAAAAATGTTTGTCATATCATCCTTAAGGGCCATCTCTACCAGCGCATATCCAGGTTCTAATCTGAGCAACTTTAGACCCATCTTTCTGGCATATTGCTCGTTGGCTACCCTTTGCCTGATAGCCTCTATAACTTTTTCATCCATCTATCCTTAGATCCTTCCTACTTCCCTGCAACAGGAGTAAAGATTATGCTTAAAAAAGATTCAGGAGGTATTCATCCCTGTCAATTGAGGTGTATGTAGAAATATCTGGCAACTCCAGTGACTTTCTTGCAAAATCAAATACCTGCTTATAATCAAAGCGCATCTCCATCCTCTCGTAATACTTTTCTAAAATCCTCTTTGGCCTGAAATCTCTAAATTTACAGGGTATTGAAAGAGTCGGAATCCCTACTTGCTCCAATACCTTTACGATATCATTAGCGTTATAGGAAACGAGAGGGCTGAAAACCGTATACCCCTCCTTCATCTTGAGCAGAGGATAAAAACGCTGGGCTGTTTCTATGAATCTTTTATTATTTTCAGCACTTACAGAATTTGAAAAAACATCGTTCAGGATATGTTCTATTGAATAGCTGACGATATCCCAAAGGCTAAAGCTGACTATGAGTACGAGACTTTCCCAAGCATATACCATTTCGGTCACAATAGTCTTTAGTAGCTTTTTCCTTAGTTTTTGACAGGCAAGGCACGGATTCACTGCATTTTTAATCTGCTCATCCGTCTCTGCCACCTCATGCCATCTTATATCTACACCACGTCTACTCCAATAGGATTCAATCCTTTTCTTTTCTGTATTAGAATAAATGTGCACTGGAAAGGCTCCGGCATGTGTCTCAAAATCAAACCTGAATTCATTTTTTGCCCTTAAGATAAAATCCAGGGCAAGAGATGAATCCTTGCCACCCGAAAAAAACATAAGAACCTTTTTGTCAGAGAGGCCCTCCAGAATAGATTTATGCTCTTCCTTCCACTGATGATAGTCTATAGCTGAGTTCATACCTGCTTCCATTATGTGGGATTAGAGATCGATAGGCTGGGATAGCCGTTACTTAAACGCATCAAATTTTCCCTATTTATATTTACACCAAGCCCAGGACCATCCAGGGGACCTGCTTTACCACCTGGCCCAAAAGATACATCTTCAAGGGTAATATTTTCCTTTAACATAAATCTATCATAAGAGCCATCGTGGTAAACAGCATCACTGCAAAGAAGGCTTAGCGCCCTCCCTGCAGCAGAAAGGATGCCCGATTCGCCAAGTGTGCACCCGATTTGAAAAGATAGTCCGCTGCTACGAATGCGCTCAATTATTCTAAGTGATCTTCGAAAACCGCCGCTTCTACATAACTTGACATTTGTCATGACATAATAGCCATCTTTGATTATTCTTTCTAAATCTTCTAAGGTGCATACCGTCTCACAGGCCATTAGAATCACCCCATAACTCTTCATCAATCCTACGAATTCTATGAAACCTGGATCGAGGTAGCTCATGGGCTCTTCAACAATTTTAACATTGTACTCCTTAATTAACGGCACATGTTTCAAGGCAAGATCAAGATCCCAGACACCGTTTGGGTCTATCCTTAGATCATAATCATCTCCAAAAACCAGCTTGACTGTTTCAATAGCATCTTTATTCTGTTGAAAAGCTTCGCCCATCTTAATTCGTAAATGTTTTATCCGTAGGTTCCTGATCAATTCACATATTTCCATAATTCTCTGTTTATTACCGAGAGGAATTGAGGCTCCATAATAGATAGTGCTTGCGTAGAAATCCTTTTGGAAATAATCTATTATAGGTTTTTTTTGGATCTTGCCCAGGGCATCCAAAAGAGCCACTTCAAGGGCGCAAATTGATGCATTGTTTTCCTTTCCCTTTGGTAAACCGTCTATGAAATCCCATATCTGTGAGACATCATACAGTTTCCAGGGAAAAGAATTCTTCTGTGTGAAATTGTTGACACTTTTTGTCACCCTTTCTTGTGTTTCGCCTGTGACGAACTTCACCGGAGCACCCTCACCGTATCCTCTTATTTTTCCTTGATCGGCAATTATCTCGACAATAATATTATTGGCAGAAGACCCTTTTTTACGGGAGATAGAAAAATCCCCTGTAAAAGGAAGGGATATCTTATAGATATTAACCCTATCAATTCTCACGAATTGTAACTCTTCGCTTTAGCTGATAATCGTAAAGAAGGATCAGTAGGGAAGGTAAGAATAAATGTTGTCCCTTTATTGACCTCACTTTTGACCTCGATCATCCCCTGATGGTCCTGAATATTCTGATGGGTAATTGCCAGTCCAAGACCGGTACCGTTATGCATATTACTTTTATGTTTGGTTGTGAAATAAGGGTCAAATATTTTGTCAATCATAGGTTGAGGAATCCCGATCCCATTGTCCTTAATCTCTATCCGAATACCTTTTCTCCCTCCCCTCATGGAGGATTTTGCTGTTAAAATTTCGATCTTTCCCCCTTTAGATGTAAAGTCTACAGCATTGGAGAGAAGATTTAAAATAACCTGTTTCATCTTTTCAGAATCTATTCTCACCTTTCCTATTGAAGAATCAAAGTTGTGGGCAATTTCAATCTTCTTTTCCTTGCATTGGGGCGATATGAGGAAGACCATTCTATCAATCAGGCTATGGAGATCATCTAACTCAAAATGTGACTCTCTTGTATTGACAAGATCTAAAAGTTCTGTAATCAGATTATTCACCCGGGCTATCTCCTCTGTTGCGATCTTATAGAAGTCTTCCCTGAATTCTTTATCATTATATTTCTGGGGGACCATTTGGATGAATGTACCTATGGCTGTCATGGGATTCTTGATCTCATGGGCAAGTCTTGCAGCCAGATTGCCTAAAAATGAGAACTTTTCCACTCTGCTCAACAGGGTATGCGATTGTTTTAGCTCCTTCATCTGTTCTTGCAGTTTGTAGTAAAGTCTTGCGTTTTCAATGGCGATAGCAATTTGAGGTGCAAAGATTTCCAGTGTTTCACGGGTTTCCTTTGGGACACCCTTCCTATCAACAGCATCCGCGGCAATGACCCCAATCACCTTAGATCTGGTAATCAGGGGAACCACATACACCGAGGTAGGTTTTCCGTGCCTTAACATAATGTTTTCTTTTC
>CAYTDY010000129.1:0-6930 GCA_964436665.1 uncultured Desulfobacteraceae bacterium | reverse complement strand
CATGTCATTGCGAGGAGCGAAGCGACGTGGCAATCTATCTTATTGAGATTGCTTCACATTCGTTC
The DNA here is from genome assembly GCA_964436665.1 of uncultured Desulfobacteraceae bacterium. Lineage (GTDB taxonomy): Bacteria > Desulfobacterota > DSM-4660 > Desulfatiglandales > B25-G16 > CAYTDY01. Next base: position 6,865 of record CAYTDY010000129.1, on the reverse strand, counting down.
GCAATGACGTTTATAAATAGCAGCCATTTGAATGCAACTTGGTATTAGTCATCTCTTAAGAGTTGGGTTTAGATATGGGTAATTTACAGCACATGGAGCATCATTTTAAACGCGTGGCTTCGGTTTATGGCTATGTTCGCAACACCGACCCCCAAATCATCGAGGAGATAATCCCCCGTCTGCCAATTGATAAGCGTCGGCTCAATATAGCAGACATCGGCTGTGGAACTGGACGATATTCAAAGATCATTGCGGCAAAAGCCGATAGCTGTTCGCGGCTTTTTTGCTGTGATTATTCAGCCGCAATGCTACAACAATGCCGCAAACGCATGAGTCTGGAATTTCCTTTAAAAAATACCTACTACTGCCTTGTCAATGCCAATGAATTGCCTTTCGCCCATGGTTGCTTCGATGCACTCACTACCTTCAATTCCGTTCACCATTTTGACCTTGATCGCTTTATTGCAGCAGCAGCACTCGTTTTGTGCCCTGGTGGCCTTTTGTCCATATATACCCGTACACCCGAACAGAATGCGCACACCATATGGGGGCAGCATTTCCCCGGCTTCACAGAACATGAACCCCGCTTATACCAGTGCGAACATCTTGAAGAAGCGATCGATAGGGTACCCGAACTACAGTTAGAAGGCACGCATGAATTCAAGCATGTGAGGGTTGAGTCGGTGGAGTCGCTGTTGAATCGGGCGCGTAATTTCCATTATTCAACACTTACACTTTATCCAGAAGACGAATTCAGATTGGCGCTGGAGACATTTGCTAAGAAACTGACCGACCTCAGCAGCAAGGGCAAGATTAAACATACTGCCAGGAACACAATGGTATTTGTCCGGCGAATATGATGCGTGGCTTAGATAATTGACGAAAAAAACCCATGAGGACTAGGTGTCTACATAACCAAAGATCTTAACATTTATGTCAAGTTTTAAAAGGAGCATGGGTATCTCTTTTCAGGTAATGAACTAGGCAATAACTTCTGCTCACCCATTACCGATGCTCCAGGCGGGCGGCCATCGAAGTCCTTGACTCTCGAGGGAGAGGTGACGGGTAAGTTCTCTAAGGCCTTCCCGCCCGCCTTAACCTGAGTCATTAGCTGGCTTATACGTATCCGCTTCTTCATACCTGAAAAGAGATACCCATGCTCCTCACAACTTGTCGGTTTGAGGCGAAGCTTTGTTAGGCCTTGCAATGCAGTATTAAAAACCACACGAATCGATATTGGTGGAACTAAAGAATGCAAAAATAGACGATGAGGAGGTTATGCTGGCTGTATACTAAAATATATAAACCCGCATATAGACTCACCTTTTGAAGTGCTAACCTTTTTAAGAGAGTACGAACACCTTTATCAACCTCTATTAGATTATGAAAGGAGCTTATCAATAATGGAAAGCTCTTTTGGTAAGCACATCTTGGCAGAATATTTTGAATGTGAATGCATCTATCTTGACAATGGAGCTGCGATTAAAAGTCTGATGCTGGAAGCAGCCTTTGCCCTTCCCGAGTATCTGAGAAAAGAACTCGAAGATTAGTCTATAAGGAGCTATTTTCCCAGATGCCTTCTAAAAAGAAAGAGCCCAAATCTCGAACTAAGGCCGGAATGTAAATACAAAAAATTTTGGCATCAAGGCTTGATATAAATAGAGTGAATGCAAAGTGAGTAAAAATCTGCTAATATTTTAATAAGGAGGCTATTTTCAAGTGAAAATTGTATTTCACCATGACTTTCACCAGGTTTATACCTCAGATCCAGCAGCAGCCCCAGGGAGAATGCAAAGCATTGTTAATGTAATTTCCGGGGATTATAATTTTATTGAACCCACCCCTGCCAAGGAGGAAGATATTGCTGCTGTTCACACCTTGCCCCATATAGACTATGTTAGGAGAATGGGTCTTTATGATATTTCATCCCTGGCTGCCGGCGGAGCCACTCAGACTGCCTTTATAGGATTGAAAGAGCCTTGTTTTGCCCTGATAAGGCCCCCAGGCCATCACGCCTCGGCAGATAGATCCTGGGGGTTTTGTTATTTCAATAATATGGCGATCGCCCTGGAAAAACTAAAGAGAGAAAAGGCTATAAAAAAGGCCTTAGTTTTAGATATAGATCTCCATTTTGGCGATGGAACAGTAAATATATTTAAGAAAAAGGATTATGTCTCTATTTTTAACGGATTTTCAAACAACAGGGAGAGCTATTTGGAGGCAATAGCAAAGGAATTAGCAGGTCAACAATCAGACATAATAGGAATATCAGCCGGATTTGATAATCATAAAGATGATTGGGGAGGGTTGCTGGAAACCAAAGACTATACAACTATAGGGAAAATGATAAGGGAAACATGTGAAAGCAAAGGGTGCGGATATTTTGCTATACTCGAGGGAGGCTATAATCACCAGGTATTGGGCTATAATGTACTGGCCCTGTTAGATGGATTAGAACGCGGTCCTTTATTCAATGAAGAGCATGTAATTACCAAGCATCAAGATTAAACATGACACTCTTTATTTAACAGGGCTGGCTCTTTTAAATGGTATGGCGGGAAGGTAAGATATTGTTTTTGTTATTCTACTTGACTTAGTTTTTTCTGTGATATAAAAAAATTGCTTAAAGATGGCCTTTTCAAGGCAGAAGAAGCCCTAAATATTAGGCTGTTTCTTTAAAGAAGGAGGTGATAATGAATGGCTTAAAGGAACAGAACTGCTATATTAATTAATATGGAAGGAGAATGGTGTTATGAGATTAGCTTATTTTAAGAATAATGTTGTTGTATCATTAGCTGTGATTTTAGTTGTCTTAAGTTTTACAGGCTGTGCAATACAACGTCCCCCAAAGCCACATGAAATAATACCCCCAACACCCAGGATGGATAACCAGGGTAAGTACATGTGCCCATATACACAGGATGGCGTCCTTGCCGAGTGGGTGGATAAGGCTATAAATGCCAAGATGGGTGCAACTATTGGCAAACACGCCGGTGCGTATCTTGGGAAAAAGGCCTTAGAGAATATACCTTTCGTTGGTGGATTTTTGGGAGGTAAATTTGGCGAGTCAGCAGGTCGAGCTATTGCCATTAAAGCCTCAGGCGGTTGGGAATATATTAAGAGTACAAGCGATACGTCTTTTGATAATGTGGACAACCTCGCGGTTTATCTATATGCAAAACACTCCAGTCATCCACACTACAATAATGCCCTTAAGGCCACCTGGGGAATATACCCTGAGTTACAAAAAAGATATTACAATGCCCTTCTGAAAGCTGGGCGCAAGTGAAGTCGCTTATAATTTTTTATATATAATGGTGGATAAGAAAATATGTTCTCATTAGTTATAAAATTATTAAAATTAGTGATTTTTTTATGTCCCTTTCTGTTGTCTTTTATTAGTTGTGCAACAACCCCAAAGCATGCTGATGGTACACCAGCCCGCTATGTGGACCCAAGCCAGAAGAGCGAGATTTCCGGCGTCGGCATTGAATCGCAAGATATAATCGCTATGACCGACAAAATGATGGGTGATATAATAGCCACCCCGGTCTTCGCCCAAGCCACTACACCTCCAAAGGTTATCATAGACGACGAATATTTTACGAACGAAAGCTCTACCAGGATCAACAAGAATATGATTACTGATCGGATTCGAACAGGGCTAAACCAGGCTGCCCAAGGAAAGATGACCTTCATTGGTCGAGAGTACCTGAAGATGATGTTGAAGGAGCTGCAATTGAAACAGTTGGGAATAACCGATCAAGGCGGAACAGCACCTGAGATCAAGGCTCACGCAGCTGATTACCGGTTGGGAGGCCGTATCTCAACTCTGGATTCGGTCAGCCCTAAGACCGGCCGCTTTTCGCGTTATCACCAGATCCTGTTTGAGATGGTAGACTTGAAGACCGGTGAAATAGTATGGAGTAACTCTTATAACTTCAAAAAAACCGGTCAAGAAGACATAATCTATAGATAATCTTTGCGCTTGAGAAAGGATTAGGTTTGCCATGAAAAGCTTTAGGTGTATTCCAATTCTTTTATGTGCTGTGTTTCTAATTCTGATTGGTTGCGCAGGCAGGCAAAAATTTAAGAAAGTTGATGTGCCTGAAGCCCGTATGCAGTCCTATCTCGCAGATAAGCCTGCGGAACTAAGGCCAGGATTTCGGGCCATACTTGAGGAAGGGAAAAGGAACTATGTCTTGAATAATATGCGTGTTGGTATAGACGCCTTGCAACTTGGATATCGTGACATTGCAAAAGCCTGTTTTGACCGTGTCTTAAATCATATCGAGGCTGTTTTTGCAAATAATGAAACAGCCAAAAAGGCAAGAAGCCTATGGTATGAAGAGGGCATGAAGGATTTTAAGGGTGAGCCCTATGAACGTGCTATGGCTTATTATTACAGGGGCCTTCTTTACATAATGGACAAAGATTACGAGAATGCCAGAGCATGCTTTAAAGCAGGTATCATCCAGGATGCCTTTGCCGAAGAAAATCAAAACCGTTGTGATTTCGCCCTGTTGTTGTTTCTGGAAGGTTATTGTTCTTTAAAGCTTGGCGATACACAACTGACAACCGCGGCCTTTGGCGAAGTGAAAAAATTGCGCCCGGACTTTATTATCCCCACCAACGACGATAATATCCTGATAATTATTGAGACAGGATCATCGCCACGTAAACTTGCTGACGGTATAGGACATGGAGAACTAAAGTTCTTTAGAGGCCGAAATATTTTGGAGAAACGTGTTACTCTCCATTTAGATAACAAGGAGACGGGAGCATACCCTATAGAGGATATCGCCTGGCAGGCCATGACACGCGGGGGTAGGCCTGTTGATAAAATAATTCAGGGGCAAGTTAACTTCCGCATGACCCATGAGAAAATAGGTACAACGTTGACGGATATCTCGTCAAATCTCCTAATAGCAAGCCCCTTAAGTTCCCGGTCTAGTACTCTAGATGGGATAAGTGCGGCTTTAGGGATCTTTGGAGTTGCTGAGATGGCCTTGGCAGCAAGAACCCGAACCCATGCGGATACACGCTACTGGGATAACCTGCCGGATACAGTGCACATATCTTGCCTCAAACTTGCTCCAGGTCCACATCAACTAAGAATAGAATATTTAGACGATTCTTCTGTTAAAGTTTTCGAAGACATTGAGGAAATTAAAATCCCCGTCCTTAGTAAAAACAGCATAGTACTTCTATGGAAACGCCCCGTTAAAAAACTTATTCAAGCAAATATAAATTAGATTTACGGCCATAAAACATTTTTTTGCTGCATTATACGGATCGAATCATTCCTATCGCTGTTAGTTTCTCGAGATTCTTTTTAATCTCTAACATATTTACTTTCATATTATCCCGGATTAACTTTCGAATAAATTGGGTTCAGGTCGTGTTTTCGAGCTTCTTTACAGTTCCTATACAATATGCCAAGAGGTAGTTTGAATATATTTCTCCTGAGAAATTATGTTACAACTACGGTTCTCGTGCCAACAATCGAACCTTTGTAAATGACTTTAAAAGCTTGAGCCTTTCTCCCACCGGGAAATCCGGGTGTTTATTTTTTTTTAATAGATACAATATTTATCCAAGCCAATTAATATTGAAATGATATTCAATGAAAAAGGGGAAATTAAGGAAAAATATGGATTGGAAACAATTTGTGGCAAAGGTGGGCTGGAATAACCGCTATCTTTGAAAGGGGAGGATCTTAAATGGAAATAGACAGGGTTGCTGTGGTAGGAATGGGAACTATGGGTAGCCAGATAGGTATTGTCTGTGCCAGGGGTGGTTTTAAAACATCAATGGTGGATGCCTCTCCCGAGCTGGTAGAAAAGGGGTATAATAGTATAAAATCTTTTTTAAATAACCAGGTAAAAAAGGGTAAAATGACTGAAAAGGAAATCAACGATATTCTCTCTTTTATAAATCCAACTACTAATTTAGATGAGGCTCTATCTGGAGTGGATCTGGTAATAGAGGCTGTTTACGAAAACATAGAGGTTAAAAAGGAGATCTTCAGGAAGGCTGATCTCACCTGTCCTAAGGAAGCCATTTTGGCTAGCAACACTTCAACTCTGAGTATCACAGAGATGGGTGCGGTCACAAAAAGAGCAGAGAGATGTATAGGGACACATTTCCTGATTCCGGCAGCACTAACCCCATTAGTTGAGGTAGTCAGGGGCATGGAGACCAATAATGAAACCCGCGATACTGTTATTTCTTTCCTTACCAAATGTGGCAAAGAGACAGTTACAGTTTTGGATTCCCCTGGTTTTGTTATCAACAGGCTCTATCTTCCCATGGTAAACGAGGCCTTCTTTGTCCTGGAAGCATCCCTTGCAAGCGCAGAGGAGATTGACCGGAGTTGTATAAAAGGTCTCGGCCTTCCTTTAGGTCCTCTGGCTGCAGCAGATGCCTTTGGGCTTGATATTCTCCTTGCCTGTATGAGTACGTTTCATAAAAAGCTTGGTGAAAAATACCGGCCTGCCCCTCTCCTTGTCAAATTGGTCAAGGCCGGAAGGCTGGGCAGAAAGACAGGCAAAGGGGTGTATGACTATAGGAGATAAGGTTAAATTAATTATCTAATTCATTCCCATGAGGAGAAAAGCCGATTCTTAAACTATTTGAAAGAACACGCAAAAATAAACATTTCCTCGATTAGACAAAATGAAAACGAATCTCTTCTGCTCCCATGTCAATTCCAGTTTTAGTATTTTATTCCTCTCAAGACCTAACCTTCGGCCTCATGATTTATTGCCAGCCTATAAAGTTATTTCGGAATTTCCCGCACTACATCATATCTTTTGGGTGGCATTTTCTGTGGAATAAGATATAATACCTTTCCGAATATTAC
>CAYTDY010000128.1:0-6991 GCA_964436665.1 uncultured Desulfobacteraceae bacterium | reverse complement strand
ATTTGGTCATTGTTTAGGATTTCGACCTGCCCGCCATCCGGCAGGCGGATATTCGGATTTCGAATTTAACATACTAAAGACCCGTTTAATAATATCCTCTATAGGGAAGGTTTCTCCCAGGATAGATTTTAGAGTAGCCCTAACACCATTCCAATTTCCTTCCCTGATCAGTTTTAGAAGATTGGAGTCAACTAATTTTTGGAAAATGATCTTATTTTTTGAAGGTGGTTTCCCCTGGGAAAGGAGTTTTTTCCTGAGCAGGCCCAGTAGTTCTATAAAGGAACTATATTCTGGTCCAAACCAAACTTCTATTTCTTTTCTGATTTTTTTTGCCAGGGCCGGGCTTTTACCTGCTGTGGAGATCGCTATTTGAAGGTCTCCCCTTTTAATTATTGAGGGCATAATAAAATTGCAGTCTTCAGGCTGATCAACAGCATTAATTAACAACCCATGTTCTTTTGCCTGGGAGGCAATCTTCCTGTTGGCTTCAGGATCATCCGTGGCTGCAATAATCATAAAGGTATCATCCATAAACTTATCTAAAGATTCATGAGGTATGTGGTGAATCTTTTTTTTTGTAACCAAGTGATTTAGATGAGGAGTAAGATGAGGAGAGATTAGATATATCTGACAATCATAAATTAAAAGGTTTTTTATTTTGCGCTCGGCAACCTCACCACCACCAACGACTATTACTTTTTTATTATCCAGATCGAGAAATATAGGGTAATAGGGCATATAAGTCCATTTTCATGGTTTAATTGGTTATATTTGTTCAATTTGTTTAATTAGTTTTAGTTAGATTGCCTTAATTAATTCCAATGGTTTGATTGGTTTGATAATTCAGCTTTAAACCAATAAAACTAATAAAACAAATAAAACCAGCGTGTTAGGCCTCTGCTTTCTTAATAAAAGTTAAAAATACTGTCCACGATGCTTGCAAAAAATATAGTTCTATACATACTGATCTGCCATTTCGTTTATAAATCTTTCAATTTCATCCGGTCCTTTGGCAGACACTTCCAATACCAATTTCTTTATTTTGTCATAGGTGGTTTGGTCTTGATAGAGATCTTCTGTTGACGAATAGGCCCCGCCGCGTCTGCCAATCATGTAAATAATCCGATCAGATTTGGGTAGATCTTGATATTTTTTGATAACATTTAGCATATTAGCTTTTTCTTCCGGCAACTTCCCCTTTATTTCCTCTAAGAGATTCATAATGTGGTCGCTTGTTACAGTACTGGTTATGTTGTTATCCAAAGTCTCGATAAATAATTTTATCTCCTCAACCACCTGGTCATCTGTAAGCATCTTAAATTCCCCACTCACGAGCTTTTGGTAAAGAGGGGCATGAACAGGAACCCTAAGACTTCTCAGCCTTATATAATGTGGATTAATTTGGTTAAGAACCCTGGCTGTCTCCACGGCATGTTCTTTCCACATTGCCTTACCTCCAAGCCCTGGCATAATATATTCAGATAATGACATACCGGAGTCAATAACCTTTCTGCCGGCATCTATATGCCGATCTGCTGTAACGCCCTTTTTTACAAATTTTAAAACTGGATCACAGCCACTTTCCAGACCAATATGGACCCTGTCCAGGCCTGCCTCTTTTATCTCTTTCATCTCTTCTAAAGATTTTCTGCTAACAGTTCTTGATCTTGAATAGGTAGTTACTCTTTTTAAATCGGGAAATTTTTCCCTAAGGAATTTTAGGATATCAACAAAATCCTTGGTCTTTATAATAAAATTATCAGCATCTTGCAGAAAACATTCTCCAGTCCCATAATAAAGCCATAAAGCCACGCTCTGGTAACTGTAACTATAATTGTGATTGCTAAGAATACGTGATATAATTGAATTTGTTATTAGGCCGCTTTGTCCCATCTTCCATGAAAGGGCCTTGATATCATCAGCAATATCTCTGGCAGTCTGAATATCCTTTTTGATCTCTTCCGCACCTCGAAGAGAGAACTTTTGTTCTTTATAAACAGAGCAAAAAAGACACTGATTCCAGGGGCAGTTGCGGGTTACCCTTAAAAGAAGGCTTCGTGCCTCATTGGGTGGCCTAATAGGGCCTTGCTCAAAGCTTAATTTTGATTCGTTAATCATTACTCCCCATTACTCCTGTTTGTTGATCCCTTTAAACTTTATGAAGTAAATTATTAAAAAAATAGGTATTTATCAATATTATAATCACATACTATAACTTTTCAAATTTTTATATCTTATGATTAATTTGCAACATTTAAATGTCCATTAATATCAAACACAAAGAGCGAGAAATCAGGAACCAAAGTAAAAATAGGCACTGTTGACATAATACTTTATACAATATAGATTTAGTCTATTGATTCTTTTATAAGGAGGGGAAGATGAAATTTAAATCAGTTTCTTTTATTTATTTCATTATTTTCTTATTAGTTATTTTTTGCTCAATTCCAGCTCCTAATGCAAAATCCCATGGCCAAATCAGGGCCTTAAAAGAGAGGGCAGATACAGTTTGCAAAAGAAAAAATAGGTTTGTGGCTAAGGTCCTTAACCAATATGGAATTAAATACCAAATTAATAGGTATGGAATAATCACCATGATAAATTTTACAGGTGATTGGTTAAAGGTAATGAGGATAGATGTGGTTCCAATGGTTAAAAGAAGCCCTAAAGCAGATGAGGTTGTTGGGCATGAGGTATTCATTTATACAGATAGGCAGACGGTGCGTCTGCTGTCTTATCTTAAAGTTAGATAGATGGCTATAAGCAATATCCTTAAAGAATCCATTTCCTCTTTTAAAGAAGATGGATGTCTTAACCTTTCTGCTGCTATCGCTTTTTATGCTATTCTTTCATTTATCCCCTTTCTTTATCTACTTGTCTCCCTGGTTGGTCTCTTTGTTGGCGCTAAGGGTGAGATATTACCAAAGGTAAGTTTATATATCAGTCAGCTAATTCCTTTTATCAGCAAATCAGTCTTAAATGAGGTAGGTCGGATAAATCTGGGTAGTGGAATTTTTGCATGGTTTGCTATCGTTTTTATGTTATGGGCAAGCACCCTTATTTTTGATTCGATTGAATTTTCTCTGAAAAGGGTATTCAAGGCGGAACATGTAAGGCCTTTCTGGATTTCTAAGATTATGTCCTTGCTCTTTGTTCCTGTAGTGGGACTTGCTTTTATTTTTCTTCAGATTTTTAATTTAGCTATAGATGCCTTTATCAGGATAAACAACTATTTTGGTTTCACCTTAGTGCCATTTTTTTTGAATAACATAGGGCTCAAATATATTTTTCCCTTATTATTGGCCTTCCTTTTTTTAACCGCACTTTACGCTATAGTGACTCCAGGCAGGATTTTCTTGAGGGAAGCCATGATAGGGGGTCTCATTTGTGCCATTATGTTGGAAGTCGCCAAACATATATTTGGTTGGATGATTATACATAATCCTAATTTCGGTCTTGTATATGGGTCTTTAAATACAATAATTCTAATGATTCTATGGATATTTTATGCATCAGCCATCTTTCTTTTCTGTGCAGAGATTATTTCTGCTTGCCAAAAGAGAAAGTGCCTAAAGTGAGCTAAAGTGACTAAAGTTAAAAAGTTAGAAAAATATGATGAATTCGAAACCAAGAAGAATGTAGTGATCTACTGGCCAGTTTTACCCCCATTTCTAAAAAACTTTAGCTCACTTTAGGCACTTAAAATGCATTTTATAGCCGACTTTCATATTCATTCCCATTATTCCATTGCTACAAGTAGTAGTCTCACCCCGGAAAATCTGGATTTCTGGGCGCGTTGTAAGGGAATCCAGGTTATTGGAACAGGCGATGTATTTCATCCGGGCTGGTATGAGGATCTGAAAGAAAAGCTGATACCAGCAGAGGATGGCCTCTTTAGACTCAAAGATGAATATCACATTAAAAAGAACCAACTCCCTCCTTCATCAGTGAAACCTGCCAGGTTTATTCTTTCTGGAGAGATAAGCAGCATCTATAAAGAAAAGGGTAGGGTAAGAAAGGTGCATAACCTTATTTTATCCTCCTCATTTGATGCGGTAAAGAAGATACAGAGCAAGTTAGAGGCAATGGGAAATATCAGATCTGACGGAAGGCCTATCCTTGGAATCGCCTCAAGGGATTTATTAGAGATAGCCCTGGAGGCAGGAGGTAACACCGTTTTTATTCCTGCCCATATATGGACCCCATGGTTTTCTGTGCTTGGTTCAAAGAGCGGATATGATACCATTGAGGAATGTTTTGATGATCTTACAGAACATATTTTTGCAGTGGAGACTGGGCTTTCGTCTGATCCATCTATGAACTGGCTCTGCTCATTTTTGGATAGATATACACTGATTTCCAACTCAGACGCACACTCACCCGAAAAATTGGGGAGAGAGGCAAATCTCTTTGATGCAGAAATCTCTTATCCCAGTATGATTGCTGCAATGAAAGGGGATAAAAGACATAAATTCTTAGGTACGATAGAGTTCTTTCCCCAGGAAGGGAAATATCATTTAGACGGACACAGGAAGTGTGGCATTTGCTGGACGCCGCAGGAGACGGTAAAACACAGCGGGATATGTCCTGTATGTGGCAAAAAGGTAACAGTAGGGGTTTTGAATAGGGTAATGCAGCTTGCTGATAGGGTAGATCCAGGATTAAGACCTCAGAGAAAACCATTTTACTCCCTTACTCCTTTAAAAAATCTTATCTCCGAGATCAAAGGTGTTGGAGCAAACAGCAAGGGGGTAAATGTATATTACGAATACCTTTTAGAAAAGGGAGGGGCAGAATTTTCTATCCTACTTGATCTTTCCTATGACCAGATCAGGGAGATTGGGGATGAAATATTGGTAGAGGGTATCAGAAGGCTCAGGGACAGGGAGGTTTTTATTGAAGAGGGGTATGATGGAAAGTTTGGTCAGATAAAGGTGTTTTCTTCTGGAGAGATTCAGTCCCTATCATCACAGATATCCTTTTTTGATCAGTCATATAAAAGGCCAGATAAAAGGAGTATGGGTGTAGAAGATGTACACATTCAAGACTATCAAAAAAGGGAAAGAGTTGTCTCAAGTTCCCATGCTCTCACCATGAATCCTATCCAAGAGGAGGCAGTAAATCACCATAAAGGCCCTTGCCTGATTCTGGCAGGTCCAGGTACTGGAAAGACATTAATCTTAACCATGAGAATTACAAGGCTTGTCAAATATTGGGCGGTAGACCCTAATACTATTCTGGCTATTACCTTTACCAATAAGGCAGCAGAGGAGATGAAGAATAGGATAAAAATTGCCTTTGAAGATGAAAGGATAACAAAAAAGATTAACATCACTACATTTCACTCCTTTGGCATGTCCTTGCTTAGAGAGCATGCACATATTTTTGGCAGATCCTTAGAGTTCGCTATCCTTGGCGATGATGAAAAGGCCTATATTCTTAAATCAGTTCCGGGCATAAAAAACAGGGATCTCCGTAGGGTTGCAGAGGAGATAAGTTTAGCAAAAAGCAGTATGAAAACTCCCTCAGATCTTGGGGATGAGGAGTTAGCAAATCTATATACTGCCTATGAAGATACCTTAAAGATGGCGGATGCCTTTGATATTGATGATCTTGTTGTTTATCCAGTCAGGCTCCTTAAAGATAGTAGTGACATAGGGGAATTAATAAGAGGTAGATATCCATGGATATGTATAGACGAATATCAGGATATAAATTGTGCCCAATACAATCTAATCAGGCTTCTTGCACCTGAGGAGGACTCCAATATCTTTGGCATTGGCGACCCTGATCAGGCCATCTATGGCTTCAGAGGGGCTGATAACACCTTTATCCAAAATTTTAAGGATGACTATCCTTTTGCTACAATCTATGAACTTAAAACATCCTACCGGTGCTCGAAGACAATCCTTGAGGCCTCTGCTCAGGTTGTTAGTCCCAGGGGAGGAAATGATCCATTAGAAGGATTAGAAGAAGGTGTATCAATTCATATCGAGGAGTGTCCCACAGCAAAAAGCGAGGCGGAGTTTGTAGCCAGGACCATAGAGAAACTGATGGGAGGGGTTAGGTTTTTCTCTTTTGATAGTCAGATTACCGATGGTAGTGAGGAAAGTGAGGCAGCCTCATTCGCTGATTTTGGCGTTTTGTTCAGGCTTTCAAAAATGGCCCCGGATATTATTAAGGCCATGAATGATCATGGTATCCCCTTTCAGCTTGTGGGGGAAGAGCCTTTCTTTAAACACGAGCCAATAAGCACGATTATAGATATCCTTCGTCTTGTTGCAATGCCCTCAACAAGGTTATTGATTCAAAGGCTGAAAGAAAAAAAGATAAAAGGAGTATCTGAATCAGCCCTTTTGGAAATCAAAATGAATAAAGATAAACACTCAATAGAAGAATATATCAGGGAAATAATTAAGATATATCTTCCTGATATCATGGTTTCTCATAAAGATGCTATTGAAAGACTTATTTCCTTAGCCAGGGAATATGGTCCTGACCTATCTTCCTTTCTCTCCTTTTTGCAATTAGGGAGCCCTGCTGATACCTATAATAGGTCAGCAGAGCAGGTTGCCTTAATGACAATCCATGCAGCAAAGGGCCTGGAGTTTTCATACGTGTTTATCATAGGGTGCGAAGATGGTCTCTTGCCTTACACACTGTTTACAAAAGGTAGGTCTGACATAGAGGAGGAAAGAAGGCTTTTATATGTGGGCATGACAAGGGCTAAAAGGGCGCTTTTTTTATCCCATGCAAAAAAAAGAAATCTTTATGGTAAATGGTTAAACCTGCCTATTTCACCCTATCTGGACAATATTAAAGAGGAATTGCTCAAAAAGGGGAAATTAGAAAAAGGGAAAAAGAAGGTAAAGGATAAGCAGCTTTCTTTATTTTCTTAAAAAGTGGCCAGACCCCTTTTCTGTGATTTTTATAGTTATGGCAATAGAAGAGAAGTGTGTTTGCAAATGATTCACTTTTATTGTATATGAAT
>CAYTDY010000127.1:0-7013 GCA_964436665.1 uncultured Desulfobacteraceae bacterium | reverse complement strand
GGGGGAGTCTTACCCCCTCCGCATTTCCGCCTCAGGCGGACTGCGGTTTCCCCCACTGATAAGTTGCGAAAAGACAGCGCCCTACCGCCAGTTACTTCAGAAAAGCCCACCCTCTTTTTTAGTGTGACAATAATTGTCAGGTTTTGCAAAGGTCTCTCTTAAAGGGTTATGAGAGGTTAATTTGACTTCCAAAGCTTACCTAAATATCTCTCAAATTCTTTTAAGGCAACATTAATAGGAATTGCAAAGCCAACGCCCTCAACTTGTGGCCCAACAACCTTCCACGTGTTGATTCCTATAACTTTACCATCTTTGGTGATGAGCGGTCCCCCGCTATTTCCAGGATTAATTTGGGCATTAGTCTGGATGTAACTCTGCTGACTGAATTTCCTAAGCCCCGAGTATATCCCGGAGGTAACAGAATGCATTAACCTTAATGGGCTACCAATAGCATAAAGAGGGGTACCGTTCTCAAGTTGGTGGGGAATAGCAGGTTCTATGAATGGACACTTATATCCATATATCCTTAGCAATGCAAGATCATGGCTATAGCTTATAGAGACCACAGATACATCAAATTCCTCATTATTTATGAGAACGATCTTACTATCATAGGGATAGCACATTTTTCTCTTTAAATCATTAAAGGCTGTTGATCTTTTCTCAAAGCCTTTTTTTCTCCTTTCATAACTCATAATCCAGAATTTCAAGTCCCTTTTATCTATGAAATAGGCTGCTGATAAATCTGCCGGGGCATATTTCCCCTGACTATTCAGGAGGCCTTTTGATTTTTTCAGGCTTTCCTGCTTTTTCAATATCGCCTTGTGTTCTTGATCTAAACGGGTTTTCTCTTCACTCAACCTCTTTTCCACTTGTATAAGTTTAGCTTCGTCACCCTTTATAACATGCTTGTTGGTAAGGATATAACCGTCTTCGGTAATAAAGAAACCTGAACCCATCCCTAATGAATTCTTTATTGCAACTGTGGCATTGCGCGCTTCTTCCACTTTGTTTCTTGGACGAGAGGTTTCTGACAATCTCTTTTGAAGGTCGTCTATTGTTTCAGTGTCTATAGAATTCCTCTCTTCAGCCTTATTAAGATCAGGAACAACGGAAGGATCATTGGTAAAGCACCACTTGCCGTTCTTATCTTTGTATTTATATATTTTTCCGGAACATTGGTCGTCATGGAAAGCAAGAACCAGAAAAAAAAGAAAAAATACGGCTCCGATGTAAAAAACTTTTTTCACTGCTTGTCTACTTTATTCAGAATCATCCGCTATTTCGGGACTTATAAAAGGTTTCAGAGGAATGATAAAAGGTTGTCAGTTTAGTTAAAAATAAAAAACCCACTTTGAAATGTGTGCACTGTACTCATTCCATAGCACCCTCGATTGAGGTTTGCTTTATTGAGAATACACTTTTACGCTATATTAGTATAGGCCAGAAAGGCATGAAGATCAAGGGATATGTAACCAGAGTGTCCATCAAGTTAGGTAGGCAGATTAATCAGAGGTTGGCAATATCAAGATCTGGAAAGTTTTAGGTTGGGTCACTTTTCTTAACCTCAATAACCATACCCACTATGCTCGATATCAAGAAGATCGGTAGACCTGAAAATGATCAAATACTCATTAATTCTTCGACTTTTTTCAGGGCCGAGCGGATCTCCACAATACCTTCTTGGGGTGGTGGTTTCAGGGGCATCAGTGGCGGGCCTCCATAAAATCCCAGGATGTCCAATGCGGCCTTGATTCCTCCAGGTCCGTATTTCATGATTGTCTTTGTCATTGGCAAAAGGATCGATTCCAGGCGCCTTGCCTCCTCCAAGTTTCCATTACGAAAATCCTTCAGTATTTGAACCCACATATCGGGGTGTATGTTTGTGATCGGCATCATCCCACCGGATATGCCCACAAAGAGTGCGGGTAGAAAAGTGGGTGCATTCCCAGTGAAGATGAGGAATTCAGGTTCTGCCAGCCTCCTGAATTCGGCGAGCTGGGCCACGTTTCCAGTGCCATCTTTTATGCCTAAAACATTGGGATGTTGAGCCAGCCTTCCAACCAGATCAGGTCCCATGTTGATCCCGGTGAATCCAGGTGAATTGTATAGGATAATCGGAATGGATGAGGATTCCGCTACTGCCACATAATGGTCATAGAGGTTGTTCGTGGTCATGGAAGCTTTGAAATAATGAGGGTTACCTAAGAGGGCATAATCTGCCCCAAGTTCTGCTGCCCGTCGTGTGAGAAGAATGGTACCTTTTGTCGATTCTTGACCGGTTCCCGCGACAAGAACCTTATCAGAAGGGCTGGATGCACGGGCCGTCTCAATCACAGCCAATTTTTCCTCATCGGACAAGAAAACGGCCTCTCCATTGGAGCCAAGTACCAAGTAGCCACCTACTTGTGTTGAATTCATCTTCTCAATGTTGAATTTCAGCTTATCCGGATCTATCTTTTCATCTACAATGGGAGTCGAAATGGGTGGAATGATCCTGTCTTTCATGCTACCTTTCTCCTTTATTATTAATAGCTTTATGAAAAATCATGTTTGATCCTAAAAAAGAGCCATTAAAATATTCTATTCAAAAAGCAATATCGATCAAATCTGCTGGGCAAAATACTCTTAAGCAGAGGGAAGATCAAGCCTTTTTTGATTAATGAAAATATCTCTACTAACCTTTTCTGATCAAGCCCCACAGTGAAGAAGCCTTCAGGTTTGTGGCATATGACGATCCACAAAGGCTTGCATAACCCTGGGATAGTCAGGGTTCAGACTGGAACTGCTGTGATCCGCATCTCTGGCAACAAATAATTCGGCCCGACCCGCAGGAAAACTATCCCTCAGTGTCCAGACATGATTTAGTGGGAAATTCTGGTCCCTTTCGCCGTGAATGATAAGCACAGGCAGGTCAATATCAGGAGCAAGGTTGGCAGGGCTAATTGAATCCAGGCTCTTCTTGTAAAAAACATCCATCCACAAAACCACCATAGGCGCAAACAAGACTCCGAAAAGACAATTGTAGCCGCGATAAAGGCTAAGAAGAGCCTCCCTGGTTTTGGCGTAACAACCCTCCAGGAAAAGAAGTTTTATCCGCTCAGGGCTTTTATTGGCTGTGATAATAGCCGCAGCCGCACCTACTGAGTGACCATAAAGAAGTACAGGTTCATTCACCCAGTTTAATACTGTCTCTATGTCCTCGGCAAAGCGAGGGGCATTCATAAAGCGATGGGAGCTTGAGTTGCCATGGTCGCGGGCACTATGCATGACAGTGGTAAATCCCATTTTCCCGAAGACTCTGGCCCTGTCTACCATCCTATCCCGATTCCTGCTCCACCCATGGGCAAAAACAATAATACCCCTTGATTGGCCTTCAGTTTCCACACGCCAGACCTCAAGTGAACCCTCATCCTTTGCAGGGATTCGGGTATCTACAACATTACCCCAGTCGGGTATGTTCCGAACTGGTTTTCGTGGTAGCTGATGAACCAGGTAGGTAAAGTACAGCGTCAGGAGGAGATAAATAATGCAGCCTCCAATTATGATATATATAAATGTCATTTTCCCTTTTCCTGCAATCTATAGGTCTGCATATATAGATAAACAGTTTTTTTCTGTCAATTTAATATGTTTTCACAGCTACTCCCTACTTTCCGCTATTTCCAATCCAGTATTTAAATAAACAGCAAAAATCAGTATTTAGGCAGATAATCACTGGGCTGAGGACTATATTTAGTCCTAAATCCATTTCATTGCAACCTGCACAATAGTTATTAATGTGGAGCAGACGGGAAGAAGCAATCTAACTTATCCGCTAACAGATCCGGTACATTGGTTCCTGAATGTGCGATTTTTTGCAATTAGGGCAGCGACCAGGGCGGGTGAAGCGTTTCCGATCCTGAAAAACATATCCACACACCAGACACCGGAAAGGTTGTATAATAAGTCTCTTTCTTCGAACTGCTACGGAGCGTGCAATATGAGAAAGATGTTCATAGACCTCTTTTTCTCGGATCCCTATCGCCTGGGAGAGATCCCTGGCGCTCATATTCTCTTTACTCAAAAAGGCGATCATCTGCTGACGAATAGTTTGCATGTTTAAACAAAAAACTTGATTTAAATGGACTGATGTGGCTATCTATCTTTTAATATTAATTCGATTTCCCAAATAGTCATGGATACTTTTCAGGAAAAGACTTTTTATCCATATGTACTTGATCATAAACCTGGATTTTTTTTGAACTGGTTTCTGTACAGGCTTTTTAAAAGAGTAAATCTTGACGAAAACCTGAAAGAAGATCTTAAGGAGATGCACAGAGAAGGAACCGTGGTTTATGCTATTAAGTATAGAGGACAATTGGATTACCTTCTGTACCATTATAATTTCCGCAGAAGACGCCTTCCTTATCCCAAGATAGCCTTTGACCTCAATATGTCCATGGTATTACCTTTTACCCACTTTGTAAAGGTCATCATATCCCAACTCTCCTCTCTATTCAGGCATGGTCGCCTTCCAAACCCGTACCAATCCGGATTTTATAAAAGGGCCATTCAACAGGGCACAACCTCTCTCATCTTTCTTGTTGATCCAAAGGGTTTTATCAGACAATTCATCCATGCAGAAAAGGACCATCTACAATTTCTCCTGGAGACACAAAAGGATATGGATTCTCCCATTTTTATCGTTCCACAACTCGTCCTCTATAAAACGACCCCTGAAAGGGATTATTCAAGTCTGGCAAACATATTTTTTGGGTTCAAAGACCATCCCGGCGTTATCAGAAAAATTGTCCTTTTTTTTAGGCACTATCGCCGGGCCTTTATCGATTTCGGTCGGCCCATGGATCTGAAGGCCTATTTGGAAAATCAGCCACCTACAAGAGATCTGCATGATATGGCCGCAGAAATCAAGCAAATGCTTATTGAAAGCATTGATAAACAAAAAAGGGTTATTCTGGGCCCGATAATGAAATCCAGACAGCAGGTCAAGGAAATTGTCCTGAAGGACGAAAGGGTTAATAAAGAAATTGAAACAATTGCCGCTGGTGATGAAAAACAACTCAAACAACTTAGAAAAAAGGCCGAAAAATACTTTGAGGAGATCGCTGCAGATTATAACATGGCATACATCCAGTCTTTTATTACTGCATTAAGTTGGTTCTGGAAAAAGATCTTTGAGGGGGTGGATGTGGATATGGACGGCCTTGCAAAAGTAAGGGAATGGGCTCGAAAAGGAACGCTAATTTACATTCCCTCCCATAAGAGCCACATCGATTACCTGATCCTCAACTATGTGCTTCTCGGTCATCATCTGCATGTTCCCAGGACTGCTGCTGGAAAAAATCTGGCGTTTTGGCCCATGGGACATATTTTTAGAAAATCCGGTGCCTTTTTCATCCGCCGATCTTTCATGGGAGAAAAACTTTATTCAGAGGTATTTCACAGGTATATTAAATCACTCCTTGAAGAAGGCCACCCCATTGAATTTTTTATTGAGGGTGGCCGAAGTCGAAATGGTATATTGATGCCTCCCAAGACTGGCTTCCTCTCCATCCTGCTTCAGGCCTATCATGAAGGATTCTGTAATGATCTCATATTTGTCCCTGCCTCCATAATTTATGATCGAATTATGGAAGAAAAATCTTATCTGAAGGAGATGGGGGGCGGTCTTAAGGAAAAAGAAAATTTCAGGCAAATGATAAGAGCCAGGCGTTTTTTAAAAAGAAAATATGGTAAGGTTTATATAAGATTCGGTCACCCTTTTTCATTGCGTGAATACCTGTCTCAGACAGATCCGTCAGTGAAAGATACTCGCCGTAACCTTGCCTTTCATATAGTCCAGTCCATAAACGCCGTCTCTCTTGTAACACCTCTTTCCCTGGTTGCTACGGCCATTTTAGCCAATCACCGCAGGGGATTCCATCTTTCAGATCTGGCTGAAACCGTGGACATTCTTTTGAGATTTTTAAAGAGATATGAGGTTCCAATAGCAGCTACTCTTAAGGATCCATCAAAAGTGGTTAAAGAAACCCTGCCCCTGTTTATTAGCTGGAAGGTTATTGATTACCTGGAAGATGTGGAAGGAGAAGAAGAGACCTTTTACTATGTGGATGAAGATAAAAAAATGGAGCTCGAATATTATAAAAACAGCATCATCCACTTTTTCATTCCCCACTCCTTTGTGGCCATATCAATCCTAACCGGTACTGAAGAGGTAAAGAACTCGGAGGCAATAATTTCCGACTATACCTTTTTGAAAAATCTTTTCAATAACGTGTTTGTTTCTAATCAGAGGGAGGATCTCGGGGAAAAAGTCATGTCCGTAATTGAATACTTTCTGGATTCCGCCTTTTTATCCCGATCTGGAGGGAACGGAGGATACAAAATTACCAAACTCGGTTTTGATAAACTACCAATTTGGGCCTCTTTGGCCAAAACTTTCCTTGAATCATACTGGATTGCTGTCAAATCGATGAGTCAACAAAAAAATAAAGGGGGTAAAAGAGGAGACCTTTTAAAGAATATGAATTACCTCGGGAAACGATTTTATAAACTAGGAGTTATTGATCATATTGGTGCCCTCTCCCAACTCAACCTTAAAAGTGCCATGAGTTTTATTAATGAAGATATCCTGAACGTTCAGGAAACTTCAGAAAAAGATCATTCACGCGCCCTTGAAAAACTTTCCCAACTCGGCCAAAGGCTGTACGAATTATCCCATTACAGAACCTGATGAGGCTTTTACATAGCTCGAAATTTTTCGCTGTCTGCCACACAACGTGTAATCCTCTCTGGGCCTTCCCCGTTCCGTACCGAACGGGACGGAGCCAACTCGGCTGAGCTCGTCGCAGGCTGGAGTCGGCTCTCGACAGGCTCAAGTCGAACCGCTCGCCGCAAGCCGCCCTCCTTAGCTTTCACCTCTAGATGTCTTCATAAGGCAACTTCTTAACAAATGTGTCAAGTTTTAAAAGGAGCATGGGTATCTCTTTTCAGGTATGAAGAAGCGGATA
>CAYTDY010000126.1:0-7028 GCA_964436665.1 uncultured Desulfobacteraceae bacterium | reverse complement strand
GGTGCTTTAGACACCGAATTTTGACAAGGCTGATGATTCCTGGCACTTTCAACTTGAGAGGATTCTCAAATCCCCATCTCTCTCTTTACTTTGAGAACCTTTCGAACTACCTCATCCGGATTTTTCCCAATAACCCTCACCATGGGCTCTTTGCCCACATCCCCCCTGTCGAAAATAATATCTGGGATCTGACCTTCCTTTAGCACCTCCTTTGTGCCCCATTCCAGTGAGGATCCCTCTTGTTCTTTAATCTGGTTTGGTTCATTGGCCCGATCAAAGCTGCGGACCTGTAAGCCAGCACCCTTGCACGCTTGAATAATGTCTTCTGAGAATCGAATGTTCATTACTGATCGGAAATTAGCATTGTGTTTCATCAAGGTAAGGATAATGCTGGCAATGTGCCGAGAGCTGCCAAACTCTGGGCCTGAAAAAGTAGCAATAGAGTCATTTAATTTTGTGATTCGACCAGGAAAGGCAGCTACATCTTCAAAATTTTCCGCATAGGTAAGTGCATATCCGAGGTTGGAATGAACCTCTGGAATAAGACAACCGATTTTGTTCTTCCTTAACTTTTCCAGGGCCATTTTTAAATCGTGTATAACCCGAAACCGTTCCATCTCATTGGCGATTGTGGCATATGGGTTGGTTGGACCATGCCCTTTTCCCAAGGGAAGAGAGAATTGGATAGCAGTGGTTATAAAAGTTTTGGCCCGTTTGACCGACGTTTGAACAGTATTCCCCTTGGCAAGTTCTGTGGCAATTGCAGAAGCAAAGGTACAACCAGTCCCATGGGTGTTTTTAGTGGGAATACGAGGCATGGGGTACTCGTAAAATGTCTTTCCATCAAAAAGTAGATCTACAATCTCTCCCTTCAGGTGGCCCCCTTTTACCAGTACGTTTCTGGCACCCAAATCATAGATGCTGCGAGCCGCCTCTTTCATCGTCTCCAGATCTTTAACCGTAAAACCAGAAAGTGCTGAGGCCTCTGGGAGGTTTGGAGTTACAACGAAGGCAAGGGGGATCAACTCTTCGCGCAGGGCCTTCCGGGCTTCCTCCTTAAGCAGACGATCTCCACTTTTTGCCACCATTACGGGGTCGACAATAACCCGTTTCAGGCGATATTGTTTTATTTTCGAAGCTACCAGACTTACGATTGCTGAACTTGAAAGCATACCTGTCTTAACTGCGTCTACTCCAATATCTTCAATCACCGAATCGATCTGTTTTTCGATGAACTCCAGTGGCAGTTCAAAGACGGCCTGAACCCCGACTGTATTTTGGGCAGTGAGTGCAGTGATAACACTCATACCATATCCGCCCAGTACAGTGATGGTTTTTAAATCCGTTTGAATTCCCGCTCCACCTCCGGAATCTGAACCAGCAATAGTTAAAATCCTTTTCATGGCTTTCCCTCTTTCATGATGGAAAAAATATAAAATCGTAACATAAAATATAACAATAAAATGGTCACCGTGGTAGTTTGAGTACTTTAGTGGATTTTATTATCATTCTTCTGTGATTGAATTAATCAATATTGAGAACTGATGGCAGAAAAAGACATGAGGAAAAGAAAAGCCGTAATCGCAGAGTTAAGAATTACGGCTTTATATGTATTTCATAGCCGCTTTCCCTACACCGGAATTACCCGGACAGGTTCAAAGGGTCTCTCCGCTCACCCAAGAAGGATCCTTGAGATTGAGTTCGGAAGTTCTCAGCCTATCAGCTCCCCCAGCAAACTTTATTTATAAATCAGATTTAGTTGATCTGTCAACAGAAGTTTATTGGATGTTACTTTTTTTATTGACAAAAGCTTTTTATTTTATTTATAATTTAAAATAATATTTTAAAGGTTAAGGTAATGGCAAAAAAATTATACTTTTCAATGGGCAAATATTCTATTTATTACTTTTTTTGCTTTATCTTGGTCCGCGGGCCTGATTGAATATAGCAATAAAGTGATTATCAGGCCGTGGAAAGGGAAACTTCCACGGCTTTTTTTATTTTTTAAACCTTAAAGAAGAGGGAAAAGCAAATGTCTGTTTCCAATAAAATTAGAAGTTCAATCCAGAAGGCATCATGGGTAAGAAAGATGTTTGAAGAAGGTGCTCTCAGAAAGGCAAGATATGGCCCTGAGAATGTCTTTGATTTTAGCCTGGGGAACCCAAATCTTGAACCCCCGTCCAAGTTTAAAGAGGTTTTAATGAAATTGGTTTCTAATAATTCTTCAGGTGTGCATCGATATATGCCTAATGCCGGGTTTGCTGAGACACGGGAGGCTGTAGCTGATTATTTGAGTAATCTCAATAATCTTTCCTTTGGCCCTGGGGATATAGTTATGACAGTAGGGGCAGCTGGGGCATTAAATGTAGTTCTTAAAACTATCCTCAATCCAGGGGATGAGGTAATTATACCTGCACCTTATTTTATGGAATTTAATTTTTACATAGACAATTATGGTGGTATTCCCAAAACTGTCAATACCAACCCTGACTTTTCCCTTGATCTTTTAGCCATTGAGGGGGCTATAAGTTCCAATACTAAGGCAGTATTGATAAACAACCCCAACAATCCAACAGGAAGGATATATAAAAAGGAGGAACTGATTCAATTGGGGACACTATTAACCCAATACAGCCAAGAATATGGGGAGCCGATCTATCTGATATCTGATGGACCATATAGTAAAATCATCTATAATGGCTTGAGATGTCCTTCTACCTTCGATGCGTATAGAGAAAGTATTTTGGTAACATCATTTTCAAAAGATATATCGCTACCCGGGGAAAGAATCGGATATATCGCTGTTCACCCACTCATTGCTGATAAAGATATTATTTTAGAAGGACTCGTTCTATGCAACAGAATTCTTGGATATGTCAATGCCCCGGCCTTGATGCAGCGGTTAATACCGTTTCTATTAGAGGATAGTGTTGATGTAGAATTCTATCAACAAAAGAGAGATATTCTTTGTAGAGGTCTGAAGACAGCTGGCTATAGGTTTTCAATGCCAGAGGGGACATTTTACCTCTTTCCTGAAACTCCTATTCCAGATGATGTGGAGTTTGTTAGCTCTCTCCAAGAGGAGAATATTCTTACAGTTCCGGGAACAGGCTTTGGCGGCCCTGGGCACTTCAGGATCGCTTACTGTGTAGAAGATGAGACAATTGAAAAGGCCCTCCCTGGCTTTGCAAGGGTAATGGAAAGATATAGATAAGGAGGTTGGTATGTACGCAAAGGTGGTTCACCTCAGGTTTCCTCGAGAGATTGTCAATGAACCTATTGTAATGAATTTAGTCAAGAGATTTGACCTCTCATGTAATATATTAAAGGCCACCATTTATCCCAGAAAAGAAGGGATGGTCGTTATGGAGCTGAGCGGAAACCGGAAAAACTACAAATCCGGTATTAAGTATCTGAGGGATCTCGGTATAAAGGTAGATAGTATAAGCCAAGATATAAAGAGAAATGAGGAGGAATGTTTTCATTGTGGTGCCTGCACAGCAGTTTGCCCTACAGGGGCCCTCTATATTGTAAGGCCAGAGATGACTGTTGCATTTGACAAGGATAAATGCAGTGCCTGCGAGCTATGTGTGATTGCCTGTCCTGCCAAGGCCATGGAAGTCAATTTCGATAGAGGCCTGCTCGACTAATTCTCTAAATCGTATTTTGGACGCACCTGCCCGCTGGACGGCAGGCGGGGACAAACGCAGATTGATAAGATTTTCAAGAAAAAACTACTAGTAAGTATCTCATATTATCTATTCTCTAATCGCCTTTCATGATTAAAAAGAAAACTGTTGCCGTAGCCCTTAGTGGCGGAATCGATAGCTCTTATGCTGTCACCATGTTGAAGGATGAGGGATGGAATATCATTGGTATTCATCTTCTCTTTCCGATCCCACCCAAAGAAAGTGCAAGAAAAATAAAGATAATCAGGTTACTTTCAGATAGACTAAATATCCCTTTATGCCTTTTGGATCTAAAGGATTTTTTCCAAAGAAAGGTCATAGATTATTTCATCAGCTCTTATTATCTGGGGCTCACACCTAATCCTTGTATTGTTTGTAATTATTTGGTTAAGTTTGAACAGATTATCAAGTGGATGGATAAAAAAAGTATCGATTATCTGGCTACAGGCCATTACGCCAGGTTAGGGAAAGGTTCAAATGGAAAATATGTAGAATTACTTAGAGGAAAAGATAAACAAAAGGATCAATCCTATTTTTTACATAGGCTGAACCAATTTCACCTATCAAGAACAATATTTCCATTAGGGGATGCAACAAAGGCGGAGATATGCCTCCTGGCAAAAGAAAAAGGGCTATCACAGTCAATTCATCATGAAAGTCAGGAGATCTGCTTTATCCCTGAAAATAATTACCGTTCATTTTTTAAGAGCCGTGTTGATAAGAGCATGCTGTCGCATGGAGACATTATTGATCTCGAGGATAATGTATTGGGTGTTCACTCAGGCACCTATGCCTATACTATTGGGCAAAGACAGGGACTTGGGATAGGCTCGAGAGAACCTCTTTATGTATGTCAGATTAGACCAGAAACAAATGAGATTGTAGTAGGCCCGAGGGAAGCATTATTTACTAAAACTCTAATAGCGGAAGATTTTAACTGGATAAGAACTAAACCAAGTAAAAAGAGGATCAGGGTGCAAGCACAGATAAGATACAGACATAAGGCAGCTGATGGGATGCTTACCATTATCTCACCGAATCTTGTTCAATTTGAATTTGATCAACCCCAATGGGCGATAACCCCTGGCCAAGCCCTTGTGTGCTATGAAGGAGAAAAGGTTCTTGGGGGAGGTTGGATTAGAAAGCCTTAAGCGTTCACTGTTGTCCGTTATCCGTTGATCGCACTCAGGCCTTAGTGTATTTCAGTGAACGGAAAACGGTGAACGGATAACGATTAAAAATGTCAAAACTGTTTAAGATTATTACTCTCGGTTGTAAGGTTAACCAATACGAATCTGCCTTTATTGAAGAATCGTTAATAGATATGGGCTGTCAAAAGGTAAATTGGGATAGGGAGGCAGAGTTGGTGGTCATCAATGGCTGTATCGTTACAGCTAAGGCAAGCTATCAATCCAGACAGGCTATACGAAGGGCTATAAGGGAAAATCCTGAGGCTCTTATTGCTGTTATCGGATGCTATAGCCAGGTATTTCCCGGTGAATTATCTCAGATTAACGGAGTAGATTTAATTGCAGGAAATAGAGGGAAGAGTTCTCTTCCCGAGCTTTTATTTGATTCTAATCACTATAATCCGCCCCTTATTTTACGAGAGGATTTTGGGGTCTCTACCCCTTTTGAACAGATTCCTATCAAAAGGTTTTCAGATAGAACAAGGGCCTTTTTGAAGATACAGGATGGATGCGAATCATTCTGCTCTTACTGTATTGTGCCTATGGCTCGGGGTCCTCTCAGGAGCCTTGAACCTGATAAGGCTATTAAAATACTTAAAGATTTAGAGAGAAGTGGCTATAAAGAGGTTGTACTGACAGGGATTAATCTTGGGAAATATGGCTCAGATTTTAGGGATGGCATAAATTTAACCAAGCTGCTAATTGAAATTGGTAAAAATATATCCCAGCTAAGGATAAGGCTCAGCTCACTTGAGCCAACAGAGATAGAAAGAAAGTTGATTGAATTGATGGCCAGCCATAGTTGGCTTTGCAGCCACTTTCATATCTCTTTACAGAGTGGGGATGATGTAGTCTTGAAGAGGATGAATAGGCACTATACGGCCAGAATGTCCACCAGGTTAGTAAATGATATAAATCGCCTCATCCCCAAGGCTTCCATAGGGGTTGATGTATTGGTTGGCTTTCCTGGAGAAGACGAAAGGGCATTCAATAATACCTTTGATCTCTTGAAAGACCTTGATATAAGTTATCTGCACGTTTTCCCCTACTCAAGAAGAGAGGGTACTGCGGCGGCAAGATTCTCTGATCAACTTGATCACAAAAAGATCAAAGAAAGGGCCTTTCTCTTAAGGTCTCTTGACAAAGAAAAGAGAAAGATCTTCCGGGGTAGTTTAGTGGGCAAAACCTTTTGGGTTTTAACAGAGGGATGGTCAGACCAAGATAGGAGCTTAATCAGTGGCTTGAGCGATAATTATGTGAGATTTACCTTTCCTTCCAAAAGTCTTATTAAAAATAAAATAGTTAAGGTAAGGGCAGAATGCGTAACAGAAAAGGGAATTACCGCTCAGCAAGTAGGAGATTAGTTCAAAAACTATAGCCATTTCGTCACTAAGCCACCAAGGCACCAATTCCAATTGTCAATTTTCAATTGTTTGTGTCTATTCGTGGCTGAACAGTAAAAAGACTTCATTTTATTTCCAATATTTCGAATTCCTTGATACCTCCTGGGGTTTTTATCCTGATAACATCTTCTTCCTCTTTGCCGATAAGGGCCTTTCCTAAAGGAGAGGTAGTCGATATCTTGCCATTTTCAGGGTCAGACTCATATGGCCCAACAAGTTGGTATGTAACCTTCTGGTTGTTAACAATGTTTTTCAGCTCTACTGTTGTGCCAAAGACAATCCTTTCAACAGGATTTTTATCTATCTCAATAACTTCTGATCTATTAATTGCCATCTCAAGCTCATTTATTTTAGCCTCTAAAAAAGACTGCCTTTCCTTGGCTGCATGGTACTCTGCGTTTTCAGTTATATCCCCATGAGATCTCGCCTCTTCAATGGCTTTTATATTCTTTGGCCGCTCAACAGTAAGGATTTTCTGCAATTCCTGCCTTAATCTTTCCAATCCATCTCTTGTGATTGGCATTTTATCTATCATGAACAGTGTCCTTTCTGTAGGTGCTCTCTAAATCAGTCTTGGATTTTAACTTGATAATTCACTGTAGCTTGCTGCAGGGTCTCATTCCTTTCTGTCATTGCGAGCATGGCGAAGCAATCTCCTTACCATGAGACTGCCACGTCGCTTCGCTCCTCGCAGTAACTGTTGCTTTTGGTTTAGATACCCTGCAGCTTTCTGCAGGGATATTTAT
>CAYTDY010000125.1:0-7029 GCA_964436665.1 uncultured Desulfobacteraceae bacterium | reverse complement strand
AAGGCATTTTATTATCTCAATAGGATCACCGATGACTCATTCGCCGCTTCTCAAAAATATGACATGATAGGTGATATGATGGCACACCAGGGGCAAATGGAAAAGGCAATATCCGCATACGAGAAATCACTCGAGATCAATTCAGGACAAAGAAGAACCCGGATAAAACTGGTTAGGATACTATGGAGGATAGATAAACAGAGGGCCTTAAAGGAAAATGACAGGCTCGAGTACATCAATTCATTTTACGATATCCTCTAAATATGAAAAAACCACTCACCTCGCCTCGTCATGGCTTGGGAGTGAATTCTTGTTCTATATTCGGCTTCCTTGAGTATTTTTTTGAAGCTCATAAATTTATTATCTTTTTTACATAGATTGGGGCAAATATCCTTACTAAAGCTTCTGGAATTAATCCCTGTCTGAGAATTTTTAATGCAAATGAAAAAAATTTGTTTTTTGCTGAATTTTCTTTCTGCTTCATTTTAGCAAAATTCGCAATTGCTATATCTTTGGCAATTATTTCTAAAGGTTGCTTTTTGATTTTAGAGAGCATTATTAGATCTTGCACTTTAGGCTGGAATTTTTTCTTAATAAAATTGATTATATTTTTTCTTTTAAGATATGATCTTTCCATTATAGATCCCAATACTCCTCCACAATTTGAAACAAAATCTGGAAAATACAAAATTTTTTTCTTAACTAAAATCTCCTTTGCTTTATCTGTAACAGGATTATTTGCCCCACAAACTATTATTTTTGCCTTAATTTTTTTAACATTAGAAAGATTTATACTCCAAGAATATGCACAGGGAATCAGGAAATCAGTAGATAAAATTAATAGATCTTCTTTACCAATTCTGCGAGCATTTTTATAATTTTTAACACAATCATCTCCAACCATCTCTTTTAATTTCAATAATTCGCTTATATTCAGACCTTTAGGATTAAAAATAGCTCCTTTAACTGTTGATACGGCAATTATTTTGCATCCAATTTCGGAAAATTGCTTTCCTACCCAACTCCCTACTTTTCCAAAACCTTCGATGACTATCTTGCAATCTTTTAAACTAATTTTTTTTCTTTGGCTATTTCTTCTGCGCATATCAATACAGTAAAAGCTGTATAAAACGCCGAATCGGTTTTAGACATATATCCCTTGAAACGTGCGGTTTTGAATATTAAACGAAGATCTTTATCATCTATCCCTATATCCTTTCCAGGTTAATAGTTATTTTTAAAAGGAATTAAATTCTTTGAAAATAGTTTAATATATTCCTCTTTATTTTCTTCAGATAATTTCTCTCGATTAGTTATAATAGCTGCTTTAGCTCCACCGAGGGGCATATTTAAAAAAGAATATTTCAAAGTCATTGCTCTTGCCAAATTGGAAAGCTCAAACTTAGCAATTCTGGGAACTATTCTTATGCCTCCCCCACTAATTCCATTAATATTAGAATCTATAACGAGATATCCCACAATTCCTTTTTTATTATCAAAAAAAGAGTATACGGAGTCTGGTTTGACTCCGAAATTTTCACTCTCTATATTTTTTAATTTCACCTTTCAATCACCTTCACGGCTATTAAAGTTCCAGTTAAACACTAAGTCTTTGTAAACTTTTATAATATGCTTTAAATATTCTTTTTTACTGAATTGAAAGTTTTTTCAAAGCTCTTATTCTATCTCTCTATTTTTATAAAAAGCAAAGTCGGTATGATTCATTGATAGTGGATCAGAGCAAACTAATTCAAGATAAATTAAGATTATGTCTTTACATAGGAAATAACTGATCGGATTTTGTCCGAGGATTCAGTGAGGATTTTATCCGGCATAATCCGATGGATAAGAACGTTCATGTCTGTACCAACGAGTTTTGTCACGTAATAGGCTAACTTGTCCTTCTGCTCGTCATTCCATGCTTTGTCAGGAACGACATTTATATGTAGTAGAGTTGGCGATTCCTGGATAAACTGCACAAAACGAATGCCTTCGACAAACTCTGGTAGGATGAACATAGCTGTTATAAACCGACCGTCAGGCGTAACAATGGTATCCTCGCTTCGCCCGTGAATGGCTTTAATCAAGGGAAGGGTCCGTCCACATGGACAGCTTTTGGGCTCTGCAAAGAGTTCGATATCATCACCCATATCGTACCTAATGAATGGCATGGCAAGGTTGTAAAGTGAGGTGCCAACAGCCCTGCCCAGTATTGTATTACCATCTCCCGAAGAATTCACATGATCGAATTCAAGGACACCATAGTCCGAGTTAATATGATATCCGCCCTCCAGACATTGCGATATGGCCGTTGTGCCTTCCATGTTTCCGTAGGAATCAAGGACAGGACAGTTAAAGATAGACTCTGCCATGGCACGATATTGTGGAGTAAGCACTTCGCCGGTTGAAAAGATCGCTTTGAACGATAAATCAGTAACTCCGGCTTCCTTGAAGCAGTAAGCCAAAAAGTATACAGGCGAAGCCATGCCTTTCAGAAACTTTGGCCGATGCTTTCGAATTGCTGCAGCCATTTCTTTGACTCGAGAAACAGCAATCTGGCCACTGTTTAACATTAGCCTACGCAAATGTGGTTGCCATGATGATATTGCTTCACTGAGATGATTGCGGTGCAAGAAGAAAAAGCTTCCCAGCTCAGCAAAACGATCGCCAAGTTTAAATCCTGCCCAGCTCCAATGCCGCAAATAATACACAAACTCCAGAATATTAGCATGCTTGTCGAGGTAGAGCTCCATTGGAGTCCCGGAAGTCCCGCTAGTTTTGTAGACAACGGGATGATATCGAGCAGCATTTTCAGCGATGAAATCTGCACCTCCATTCCTGACAGTATCCTTTGAAAGCAGCGGCAACTTCTTCAGATCATCTATACTTAGAATATCCTTTGGGCTCAGTCCCAGGTTTTCAAAAAGATGGCGGTAATATGGAACATGGTTATAAGCCTGATTGATGATAACAGCCAGACGTTGCTCTTGGTATACACGAAGTTCCTCTGGTGGAAGCCACTGTGTACGGTCAAGCGTGCGTTTGAGCTGATAAATCCCAATTGGATAGAAGAAGTCTCGTATTCGGAAGTCTATTGCCATAGTCTGGGCCAGTTCTTAACAAAAAATTTTTAAAATAGTGCCTTATCCCTGCCATTTTTGTAAACTATGGTTCTTATGATTATGTAACCTCCCGCGGCAATGAAAAAAGAGAAATCACCCCTCTCGCCTTTTTTTGCTTTGTTTATACATTTGACCCCGAATAAGGTATAGGATTTCCTGAATAAACTTCCTGTTTGTTCCCGTTAAGTCTGCAAGTATGCCGAGGACAAGGAGATAGAAGGCAATGAGGAGTAATATTGCGGCAAGGATAAGTGATTGGGTACGACCGGTGAACTGTTCTGTAAAGAAGTAGTATAGGAAACGCAAGGAGATGGCAAATCCAGCCAGGCCAGGAATGAGCGAAAAATAGAAAAAAGTACGCAGGGGTCTGTATCTGATATATGAGCGTAGAATTATTGAAGTGGAATGCCAGATGTATTGCCACACCGAAGTCATAAGGCGTGACTCGCGTGTCTTTGGGTTGACCTGAATAGGGACATGGCTAATCAGCATATTCATCTGTCCAGCCTGGATGATAGTTTCAAGGGTATGGCTGTATTGACCTAAGATGTGAAGCCTCATAGCTGCATCGGCGGAATAGGCGCGGAATCCGCTTGTGGAATCGGGCACATCAGTCCCTGAGAATCGGCGTGCCATATAGCTGCCAAGTTGCTGTAGTTCCTTCTTCGCCCACGAGAATTCCTCTATCTCCCCAATTGGCCTTGTGCCGACAACAATGTCCGCATTTCCTTCTAGAATGGGCACAATCAAATCCTTAACGCACTGCCCCTTGTACTGATTATCGCCGTCAGTATTTACGATGATATCTGCACCGAGTTCCATGCACTTGCGGATGCCCATAAGAAAGACAGCGCTCAAGCCCTTATGCGATCCAAGACTCACAACATGATGTACCCCAGTATTGCGTGCTACCTCCACCGTGCTGTCTGTGCTGCCATCGTCAATCACCAGATACTCAATCTCATCAATACCTGGAAGTTCGCGCGGAAGGTCTTTGATAACCTGTGGGAGTGTCTCCTCTTCGTTGTAACAAGGTATTTGAATTATTAGTTTCATTACCAACTCCTAATAGGTTCACAAAGTCAAGCGCATTAAGTAGAGGCAGCTTTCTCTGATGTGAAAGTCTGATAGCCACCTGCTCAGATTGTCATTTTCTCCAGTGGTGAACTATCCACAAAGTCGCTGCCAAGCCCAACACGAGGCTGATCTGACAAAGCCTCGCAAGGAGAGAGACAACGACTGCCACGCTTAGTGGGACCCATGTCTGTAATGCCCATATCAGCACGCCCTCTCTCGCACCAAGACCGCCGGGAACTATGAAAAACATATATCCAATAGCCCAGGCAAAAGGAAAGATCCCAACCAGGGGCACAATAGAAGATACCGTCCCTATTGGAATGGATACGACAGATCTTAAAATAAAGTAACCTCCAGTACCATATAATAGCTGGCCCAAAAAATACAGCCCTCCTGGTCGGAGTATGCTTATCAACTTCATGTGAGGTACTTCCTGCTCGTATGACGCACCGCGCAACCGGTAATATGCCCCCATGAAAATCATTATGACTTTAGGGTGAAGAGCTGCCAGCATTGGGATCAACAGAGTCAGATACCACATCCGGGAGAGTCCCCATATTGCAGGGGAGTGAAGCGAAGAGAGCAACCATATTGTCAGTGAGCTGACAAGTCTCAAGATTACTCCTAGCACTGTTCCGGTTAAAACCTTGCTCGGGGAGGCACCATCCTCCTTGCAAATCTGCACGCTCACTAAAATTGCGAGCACTTTCCCAGGAACATAACTGGCCAACAGAGAATATGAAGATGCCCGTAATGCCGTAAGAAACCGTATGGGGCTCCCAATGCTGGACATCAGCATCGACCAGCCTGTTGTACCGGATAGATAGGCTGTCAGGGTAAAGGCAAAGCCCAGAATCAGCATCCACACTGATAACTCGGTATGGTAACTGGTGAACTCTCCCCAATACTTGATTGCTGCACCCACACAAAAGGCTACTGCCAGCCCAGCAACCACCCATCCGAGCACTAAACTTAATGTTTTCATTCCAAAAATTGTCTCGTTTGCTCATTGCTTTAGGAAAGGATTTCTCATATCAACGCTAAGCAGCATGATAGTAACTTCTTCCACTTGTTAACCTACTTATCTTAGGTGGATTTTGCAAGGATTTATTTAAGACAGAAAATCGACAATATTAATTTAAGGGGCGCAAGAATTGTGGGATAGCTTGACAAGATAATAGCGATCAATTAATAAAAATATTAAGAATCAGAAAATATTTCATTACGTTGTGCCTCAAAAATTTATTGTAAGAACAGAAAGGAGTACTGATATGAAGAGACTTTTCATGCTGAACGCTCTATTGGTTGGGATAATAATATTAATGCCTTTAACGGCTGCATGTGCAGCAGGGGTGAAGATCGGTGTGATTGATACCCAGAAAATAATGAGGGAGTCCAGGGCGGCAAAGCGCGCCCAGGCCATTTTTTTTAAGGATTTGGAGGCCAAAAGGGCTGTATTTAGAGCAAAACAGGAGGAAGCCCAGGCCTTGGAAGCGGAACTGAAAAGAGAGGGGAAGAAAATGTCCCCTTCAATTAGGAAGGAAAAAGCGGGTAGACTTACCAGAGAAATTAAAGAGTTGAAACGCCTAAAGAGTGATCTGGAAGAAGAGTTAAAGAAGAAAGAATTGGAACTCAGACGAAAACTCCTCCGAGAAATTAGAGAGATTGTTAAGGAGGTTTCCAAGAAAGATAAATACACTGTTATTTTGGAAAAAAAATCGGTGGTTGCTGCTGACGAGGCAATTGATATCACCGATAAAATTATACGGTTATATGACACCCTAAAATAGCGCAAAGCAAATAATGCTATGCTCCATGCGCCATCCGTCAGTCTAAAAGGTGTTTGTCTACATAACGGGCCAGAATTTCGGCTGTGGCACTTGGTGGCCGAACTGAGAAATAATGGTCTATTATGGCATGGCCTATCTCGTGGGCCAAGATCCCTTCATGGAGATCATCAGCATTGATATACACCGTGTTGGATTCATATATATACCATGCCCGAAACGGGCATTTTTTTTTAAAGATTTTATTATAGGCTTCATGCAATTGCCTTTTGTTATGGTAGACATTAATGATAACCTTTTCCATTCTTTTACGCATATCCAGAATCTGTTGCACCCTTTTATATAGGGCGTCCACTTTCTTCTTGAGCTTACCGGTCATATCAGAACTTGAAGGGGAAAATAGAGCTGTAATACTTGATCCCGCCGAGTAATAAACCACTTTCTTGTTGAATTTTTTCAGGTCTTCCATGCTCTGGTAATGGATAATGGTATGCCTGGTTTCAATGCTCTGCCAGGCAGTATCGTCTGATGTTTGCCCTTGCACCACCCCGAATGGGTACAAGAGAAGAAGGATTACCCATATAAGGATGAAATATCTTCTTAGGAGATTATTGTTTAATATGAAGGTGACCACTGTTAGATTTTGAAGTTGCTTTCAATCTTTTGCTTGAGATTGTTCAGCTCTTCGATTAAGCCCTGCGGAGAATTTTGTTTGGATGCCAATTCAAGGAGATCTTCTACCCCGGTCCGGATATCAAGAACTTTTTTGTGCAGGCTCGCTATCATCTTGTTTAGATCTTCAGCCAACTCGGTTATCTGATCCTTTTTTCTGAGTCTTATCGTTTTCGTTAGATCTCCTTGCCCTATCTCTTTTATTTCTTTTTCAAATCGGAACATAGGGCCGGCAATCTTATGGGAGACGAAAAGGATAACGACTATTGCAGCCAGGGTAATTAAGCCAAGTGTAATCAGGTTGGTATAGATAATAGCTGGAAGAATCGCAATGGCTGTATTCTTTATGACCAACCGGGATTGGTGAAAAG
>CAYTDY010000124.1:0-7051 GCA_964436665.1 uncultured Desulfobacteraceae bacterium | reverse complement strand
CTGGCAGGTGTTTTTTCCGGTGCTGTTGTCATCCTGATTTTTGAACGGACGTCCCTGGTTGTGGTTCTTTTCACACCTGGTATTTTGGGGACATGATACCTGATTTGTAGTTAGGCCTGATTGGTATTGTGTCCCTGGAATTACAAAGGGGGATTTTTTAGGGGGGAACAAATCGTCAAATTGTTCAACGGGACATCAGGGGGAAATAGTAGGATCAATCTTTTATAGACTACATCTGGAATGGTTTGAAGACGACAGCTCAATATTTACCTAATGTATTTTCTTCTTCTCTATTACCTTTTTACTATTATTGATCTCAAAATCCTCAAAAACTGTTGGTGCGTGATTTTTTAATAATCGCAATATTTCTATTACCATTCCCCGTACTTCCCATTGTGCTTCTGGGCTACCCCTAAGTTCAATAATATGCCTCCATTCTCTAAAATTGGCAGTAATAACAATTTGGCTCTCGATCGCGTTTGGCAAAACAAATCTTGCATCCTCATTCTGCACACCCATTTCTTGTAATTTAGAGTAAACATCTTTAGAATTCTTTATAAATCTCATGAAAAGCTTATGTGCCTCTCTATTTGACCTTATAGAATCTGGCTCAATCTGATGAAAACTACTCTCATCTACATATCTTTGTGACTGCTGAGTATAAGAACAAAGTCTGTGTCTTACAAGCTGGTGTGTGAATGCTCTTGAACCTCCGGTTACTCTAAATGTTGCATAGGCATGTTCTAGAACAGAGAGATGCCCACTCTTAATTAGCATCCTTATGAATGCTCTTTCACTTCCTTTTTTCTGTTTCCCAAATGACAGATAAGCAGTTCTGCCGGCATTTTCTATTAGTTTCTCTGCGTTCTGTGTAATGGATAAAGGTTCTATCTTCATTCTAAATTTACCTCATAGAGATAGCTTTCACCTATCTCGTGTGAATAAGCTGAGCTGTAATCTTGTGGAAAAGTGTAGACAACCCGCAGTTTATTTTCAATAGCTAACAAGGCTGATGCTAAAGCCATTGGTTTGGGACCAAGCGGCGCTAGCGCTATATTGTAGCCGCCAGCGTAAGTATCCAAAATGGTTTTCATTACGCTGTAGGACTCAAAAGGATCTGACGCTGGTGCATACTTCATATCGGGAAGCACATCAAGATTCTTGAGCGCTGGTATGTTTGCTGACAAAGCTCTGTCCTGCAATCCCGGATAGAAAGCCGGGAAACCAATTATCGGACTTATTTCAGTGAAAGACCATTTGCTCAATATGCTTGCTAGTTTATTCCCTTCAAACCCGAGTACAGCTATGAGTGCATTCCTATTTTGAGGGTTCCATATACCATTGTATGCAGGCATTATTTCTGCTCCCCAAACATTAAATGATAGGGGAGCAGGAGTATATTGGGATGGAATAGTATTAATGATAAAAAGCCGTTTTTTCTTGAAAATCTCTACAACCATTTTCAAAATTAGGAAGAAAAAAGGCTTTGTGAAAGTTGATATATCGATGCATATCCTTTCCGCCCCATTCATGTGAATCTGCTCTGTCGTGAAAAACGATTCCACATAGTTTGATATATCCCTCAGGGGAGCGCTTATCCTTAC
This sequence comes from uncultured Desulfobacteraceae bacterium, assembly GCA_964436665.1. Classification (GTDB taxonomy): domain Bacteria; phylum Desulfobacterota; class DSM-4660; order Desulfatiglandales; family B25-G16; genus CAYTDY01. The sequence continues at coordinate 5,447 of CAYTDY010000124.1, read as the reverse complement.
AGATGGGAACTGGGCATTTGGATACATCTGTTTCAGTACTGCTTTATTAGCAGCTTGTTGTTCGATTCGTCGCTTCCTATCTCTTTTAATCATCTCTGCTTGGCGCCCAGATAGGATTTTAATGAGATACAGGTAATCAATAAAATACAACCGCTTTAGATTCTGCGAAGAGTTTTTCATTAATTCGGCTGCGCCCAGGCATCTCTTTTCGAAGCTAATGCTTCCTATAAATACATCAAATGCACTCGAACTATTCCTTAAATATTCCTGTAGCCTGTGCGTCTTTCCACCAATCATAAGTCAAAAAGCGTCCTCTGGCGCGGATGTTTTCGGTCTCTGGATAGAGGCCTGTCTCTATATTTAGCCACTAGTTGTCTAACATCTTTTTCTGAGCCGCTTATCAGCAGATCCATGTCTTGGGGAGGCAGAGTCGTCCTCCCCCTGGTCCTATATGAAATTTGAAATGCAGGTGCCAAAATTGGATGAAGTATGTGAACGTCAGGTAACGGTTCTCCAGCCTCTTTAGGCTTCATGGGAATTTTAGACTGTAGCACGGACCAGTAGTGAGCTGTCTCGAGAATATATCGGGATGATTTAGCAAGCCGTGCGGTCTTGGTATCGATATAAGTCGGTTCTGGTTCTCTTAGGAGCTCGTCTAAATATAATGCTCTAAGGAATGCACCGGTATTAAGAACGAAATAGTAAATGTCACCACCTATACGTTCTAGGTTTCTCACTGTTCCATCGAGAAAATCCCAAGCCACTTTTTCTGCGGCTTTTCTCTGGAGATCAACCTCTATTTCATATGAATCGTCCCGAAAGCCTTTGTCGCGGATATTCTCAACCGTTTCATAGCAGAGATCCAAGAAACTAGCTACAAAACCCCCGGACAAAGCTGCAAAAACATCAAAGCCAGCATATATCTTTCTTTTATTATACTTCCCATATTCACTGATCAATTGAAAAAGTAGGGCTAGTTTGTTCTTTTCATACAGGCGGGAATATTCCGACTCCCTTGTTTTCAGTTCCATGAACCTAGCAGCCATTCTCGAAATATCTGAGTTGCTGTACAGTTTTCTTCCTTTGGCCCTTCGCCTCTGATATACAACTCTGCGTTTCACCAGAAGCATATTGAGTTTCTCTACCAACACATTTTCACTACACTTGACCGCACTCATGGTCGCTTCAATATCCTCTGAGCCATAAGACGACAGGAATTCTCTGAATTTCTTACGGTGCTCCAGTTTTGTCCTTTTCCCCTTGACTAGGTTGCTACCCTCAGTTTCGAGCGTTATTGTCTTGAGCAGTTTCCGGATATTTGTCAATTTCTTTTCGGCAAAGAACTCCTCGGACTCCAGCCTTCTTCGTGCCACGTCGGCAAGCAGGTTTTTATATTTGCTTCTGCTATACCTGCAAAGATACTCCAAATCTATTAGCAGAGCATCCCTGCCAATAATAATGGAGTCATTGGGATTTAGTGTTTGCGTTGTTGAAAGTCCGTACCTTCGTAGACTTATCTTGAGTTTAAGGAATTCATTTCTCCTTCGAATTATTGTGTTAATAACGACCTTTAGGTGATCCTCAACTCTTTCGTACTCATCCAGTAAGATGAATATATTTACACCCCTGAACTCTTCTACCTGAGTTTGTAGTATTTCTGCAAGCTTCATAAACAGTTCAAAAAGGCCTGATATAGACGGATGTGATTCTTGATAATGTTCTGAAACAGAATCATCGAGTCTGAGGCTGCCCAGATATAGGTCTATGTCATTCTTCTTATTAACTAGGTAACCCAGAATATCAGAAAACTCGGCTGATTTTGAAATATCAGAGTACTTCTTTACGCATTCTAATATTGCTGATTCTATCCTTTTCTTCTTTTGGACATCCACATAATCCTTGATAAGCCCCGCGAGTGAGGAAATAAACTTTATGGATATCTCTAGATCTAAGTAGAATTTGAAAAGAATTTGCTCTTGCTGCTTAGTACGGCATTTGTTTTTGAACAGTGATGCTGGAATATCGGTCAACCTGCTATATATTCCCAGATATCTTATCTTTCTACCTAAAACTCCCTTGACTCTATCTGCCGAATACTCGAAGAATTCGCTGAGACTAGTTAGCTCACCTTCATCCTTTTCAAAGTAACTCCTTTGGATGTCAAAGGATAAGTATCTGAGAAGCATGGTTTTTCCAGTTCCACTCCCTCCACATAGAAAGATATTTGGGAAATCAAAAAAACTGGGAATCAAAGGGATTATAAATTCAGAAAAAAGTGCAGTAAGTTCCTCTGCCCTGTAATCTTCACCCCATTTTTTTACGAACGGATTCCTAAATTGGAGCGGTTGCACCGTGATACCTCCTGTCTCTTTTGAAAAGGGCAAACCAATTCTTATCAGGATACCATATGACCGGCAGTGTATTATCTGGCGTGTTATCGGGTAAGACTACCGATAACTGGTCATCATTAAAACCCAAGGGATAACCCGGGATTTCAGGGTCGTCTTGACAAAGTTGCTCCCCATAGTCACTGAATACCTGCTGTGCCTCTGCCCTGTTTCGTGTCTGTGGGTATATTATGGAGTTATCGGAAAAGCACTTGTACTTGGAATCCAAAACTTCCCCAGCAACGACCTCAAAGGCAGTTTCTCGCTTTATTCTCTCCAGCCCCCACGCGGTTGCAACTAGGGCACAGTAGTAGAAGTGTAAATCACCAAACGCCGTTCTCTTTTCGGGCACCCCCAATTCTCGATACTTATTTATCGCAGTAGTTCCCGAACCTACGAAATCTTCTAAAAGGATTATGTGCTTTCTTTGTGAATAGTGATAAGTCTTCAAATCGTGAATACTTTGCTTAACTGTGTTGGTATTCAGCCTAAGACTATGACGCAAAAATGTACAATATTGTGCATCGCTATCAGTTGCCGGAAGCAAGAAAGCCTCCGTATTAATGAATGACATATTAATTGCGCTACCTAAGCTACGTGTCATTAATGCCAAAAGCTTATTACACGCAGTCCTGCATAAACACTCCAGTTCTCTTCTGCTGTAGAAAAGAACCTTAGAGACTAACTCAAAGGCTACCCTTTGTTCTCGCTTTGTACTGAAATTGTTGAGCCAGTTTTCCAGCGTAGGCGTTAACCCGGCAGGGAAAGAACGGTTTACTGACCATTTGTACTGGTAGAGATTCCTTATGTTCTCATACATGCTCCTGAACTTGCCGGCACGCTCGAAGTAGGAGTAAAAGGCATCTTCTGAGAATTTTACCATTGAATCCCATTCATCAATTAGTTTGAGAAGATTTATTTCTGTTCTCACAACATTGAATCCTTTATTGATAGTGCCATCCTATGTGCTAAGGTTGGGGGAACAGCATCTGCAACCTGCTGCTGTTGTGACACCAAGCCTCCTTGAAATATATACCAATCAGGAAAGGATTGGAGTCTCGCCGCTTCTCTAACAGATAAACCCCTATCTTGCTCTGGGTGAACTAGCATATTCTTTCTAAAATTACCGATGACAATTGAAGGTTCGTCCCATTTCAGTCTCCTATAAATCCCACTGTGGCAGTTATTTGTATCCCTGTAGTTTTCCATCAAATAGGCTGGAATGTCGCCCCAATTCCCACCTTGAGGAATGAAACTATATCGCTTTACGACTAAATCATTGTTTTTGCTTACTTGATTATTAGCGCAGTTGCGTCTGGAGTAGCCCATGCGCATTTCTCGCTGATATTCTGAGATATTTGGACTATTGTGTCTATATGGCATAACGTCATCTCTATTGCCATTCTGTAGTACAGGCAAATCATAGATTGCATCACGAACTGTGATATATGGCCTTTTACCATTACCATGAGTACGAGAGGGAAAAGCGAAATCCACACCCATTCTATTTCCGACCAAGAAGAACCTTCGTCTTACCTGCGGGATTCCGTAATCTGTTGCATTTAGTATATCCCACTTGCATGAATATCCGATATCTTCAAGATTATCATTTATTATTTGTACTATTCTGCCTTTTTCAAAACTTATAATGCCAGAAACATTCTCAAATAAAATCCATTTTGGGTATATTTCTTTTACTGCTCTAACAAAGTTTTTAAAAAGGAGATTTTTGGGATTCTTTAGGGAACGTGTCTTTTTATTTGATGCCGAAAATCCTTGACATGGAGCTCCACTCAGTACGATGTCAATTTCCCCCTTAGTCAATCCCAGCTCCCTTAATTTACTAACGAAATTTACCTTACCAATATCTTCAGTTAATACCTCACCATTGTCCTTTTTATTATTCTTACGATATGTCCTACAAGCATCTGCATCATTATCTAAAGCTAGAACGATATTGAATCCTGCCTTACTAAATCCTAGCGATAGACCCCCTGCGCCGGCGAATAGGTCTATAGCTGTGAGTTTAGTGCTTTGCCTTTCTATCAACCTTAAATCCTGACAGCATTAATTTTATAATATTTACACATACTTTGAAGAGTACACACATTGCACAGTAGTTTCCTGCTTTTGCACACTATTGAGCCAAAATCCAGAAGTGCCCAGTTATACTCTTTAACATTTTCATGAGGCAAGAGTTCTTGCGCTAAATCCCATAGATGAGGATCGTCTCTTGGCCGTTGCTTTTGTGAAATTATGCCTAGAACTCTATTAAGAATGCGCACAACATTGGTATCCAAAATTGCAGTCCTCTTATTGTATGCGAAGCATTCTATAGTTGATGCAATATATCGTCCGATACCTGGAAGCTCCAAAAGCATCTTAGTTGTTTCTGGAATTTTACCATCAAACTTTGTGACTATAATATGGGCTAGTGACTTTAATCTTGCAGTTTTATATTTCAGGCCTAGGGGCTCAATGACATTTGCTATAACGTAAAAGTCCTCTGCATTAAGTAATTGTATGGTAGGCCATTGACCTACAAACTTCTCATAGACCACCTTCACTTTTTCTACATCAGTCTTCTGTAGCAGTAATTCTGCAATCATAATTTTATACGGGTCATCAGTACTTCTCCACGGTAAGTTCCTTCCATTCTGCTTATACCAATTGAGCATAGTTATTTGAAATCCATCAAGGGTAGCTAACCTCATCATATGTTCCTCTACTTTAGGTCATAATGCTTATATAGTAAAGAGCACAAGCCTGTTAAGTATGGATTTTAACTAACTATACATTATATTATGAACCATGCTATTTACAATGCGTACAACGTCTGAAGCTGAGAGGTAAGTTTAGCTATGTCCTCTCACCTCCCTATTCGAACATTTCCCTCGCTCCCAAACCCACAACCTCGCGGCATAATTATAAGCGGGGGGTGAACGGAATGACACAAAAAGCCATTTTGTTACCTGATATTCTGGCTCAGTCTGCTGCCCAGAAAGCAGCCGCGATCTACTTCTGCGGCTCGATAAGCACTCTCAGAACAGTAGTCAGGAG
>CAYTDY010000123.1:0-7150 GCA_964436665.1 uncultured Desulfobacteraceae bacterium | reverse complement strand
GGATGCATGAAAATTGGATATATCAAAATTTTAAAACATTAGCGGAAAAACTTGTTATAGCATATACGAGGGCCGGCAGAGAAGTCCATTTCATGAATAAAAAAGAATTTGATGCATGGATGGCATTTGCCAAAAAGACATCGTGGAAAGACTTCGCCAAAACAGTAAAAGGTGGGCAAGAACTCCTGGATCTTGCCGCAGAAGCCATGAAATAAAGTATGTTCATTTACTCAATTGACATTCCAACTACCATAATGAGTCCCTCTTTTTAAGGGGGACTCATTTATAGAATACGGGAATAAAGGCCTCATGGCAGGATTAAAAATATTGAGATAAGATAGGGTACCTATCATGAAGAAAGTTTGGAGAAAATTACAATGGGTTATTGAAGGGTTGAGTTCGATTACCGGTGGAATAGCAGCATTATGCATTGTTGCTGCAGCCATAGTTGTGACAGAAGGGATTATAACCAGAAAGGTCTTAAATATTTCTGCTATATGGCAAATTGAGGCATCAGTCTTTTTGCTTATTTTTGCCACCTTTGTGGGAGCCGCCTTTGCCCAGAAGAACGAACATCATCTCAATGTGGATTTAGTTCTTATTTACCTCTCTCCCAAAACCAGGGAGGTAGTCCTTATTGTTGTTTCTATAATAACATGTGTTCTTGCTGGAATACTTGGATGGTATGCATGGCCCATGTGGTGGGAATCCGTTGTTAGAAATGATCATACGATGAGTTTGTGGGGTCCCCCCATTTGGATTCCTTATTTTTTTATTCCCTTTGGTATGTCGCTGCTTTTCTTTCAATATATTGTGCATATCATCAGGAAAATAACACTCCTGAGAAAAGGTGAGCTTGTTGAAGAAGCTAAGAGGTTTGAATTAAAAGACATAAAAATATCCAAGGCTGATTCAGGACCAAAGAAGTAGTCTAAATTTCTAGGAAAGAAAACCTTGATATGAACGAATATGTACTTGCTATACTCTTATTTGGAAGTGCGTTAATTTTATTACTCTCTGGTATTCCTATATGGGCAGGGTTAGCCGGTATTTCCATTGTATTCATTCTAATATTTTCTCCCCACCTTTTAACAACAGTTCCATTCGTTATCTATGGTAGCATGGATAGTTTTGCCTTATTGGCTATCCCCCTGTTCATTCTTCTCAGTGCACCTATAGCCGAATCAAATGCGAGCAGGGATTTATATGAAACGTTGCACAAGTGGCTTTACAAAATCCCAGGAGGACTTGGCATTGCAAACATGATTGGCTGCGGTATCTTTGCTGCTTTATGCGGCTCCAGTCCTGCCACTGCTGCAGCCATCGGGGGCATTGGGATTCCGGAAATGAGAAAGCGGGGTTACTCCCCTGGATTAGCCACAGGATTAATCGCCCATGCTGGTACGTTCGGTATCCTTATTCCGCCCAGCATAACCATGATCCTTTACGGGGTCGCCACCGAGACCTCTATTGGCAAATGTTTCATAGCCGGCGTCTTACCAGGCATACTTGAAATTCTCTTAAGTTGTGTTTGGGTTGGGGGGGTTTTTTACTACCGCAAAATAGTTCCTGCCAAACCAGGAGCCATATATTATATTGAAGACAGAGGAATAGTGGAAAAGTTTTTCTGGAAAGATAGATTTCTCTCTCTTTTTAAGGTCTTGCCGTTTGTCTTAATGATATTTGGAATAATGGGATCCCTCTATGGGGGTTGGGCCACCCCGAGTGAAGCCGCAGGGTTGGGTGCTGTACTTTCCATCTTCTTTGTCATGACCATCTATAGAATTTATAGACCCAAAATACTTTGGAAGATATTTTTAAAGGCCTTAAACGAAAGCACCATGATACTGATGATTATGGCCGCGGCCTTGCTATTCGCCTATGTTTCTTCTGATCTGTATGCGACCCAGGCCCTTGGTGAGCTTATCTTGAAGCTCCCTGTTGGCAAGTGGGGGATTATCGTCTTTATTAATATCCTGCTTTTAATGTTAGGGTGCTTTATTCCCCCAGCCGCCGTGATCTTGATGGTGGCCCCTCTATTGATCCCAGTAATCACAGGATTGGGATTTGATCCCATATGGTTTGCAGTCATTATGACAGTTAACCTTGAGATCGGCTTGGTCACCCCTCCTGTAGGGCTTAATCTTTATATCGTTAAGAGTATTGCTCCTGATGTACCGCTGTCTCATGTTCTATTGGGAGTAGTCCCCTTTGTCACCATAGAAGGAATTGTCATTGCATGCACGTGTATCTGGCCAGGATTAGCTTTATGGCTTCCAAATAAAATGATAGGGTAAGTCCATATTCGGGGATTGGAAAAATTAAAGAGACTAAATTTTAACTATCTATAATAATGATCTGTTCTTCTGTTCTGCCCTCATCCAAAATTAAAAGTTACTACCAGAGACTTTTATATAACCTGTATAAAATTATCAGTAAAATACTTCCTTGTAACTTTCTTGGCCCATATTTCCTATCATAATCATTGACTTCTTCTAAGATCATAGGGATTTGGGTTGAAAATTTTATCTATTGTGATAAATTTGAAAGACTTAAATTATGCCACAGATCTTCACAGATACATGCAGATAAGAATTTTTATTTCTTAATCCAAAAAATCTGCGTTAATCTGCGGCCAAAATGGGATTTCCTATACTATAAATTTATAGGGGGGAGGTAAAGTTATGGCGAGTTTAAACAAGGTAATGTTAATAGGTAACCTTGGCGCTGATCCAGAGATAAGGTACACACCAAGCGGTGCGGCTGTCGCTAACTTTAGAATAGCCACAAAGGATCAATGGACGAGTAAAGAAGGAGAAAAGCAAGAGAGGACTGAATGGCATAAGATTGTAGCCTGGAGAAGGCTGGGAGAGATTTGTGGAGAATATTTACATAAAGGCAGCCTCATTTATATAGAAGGGAGTTTACAGACGAGGGATTGGGAGGATCGGGATGGTAATAAAAGGTGGACTACGGAGATTGTTGCCTGGAGAATGCAGATGCTGGATAGGGCAGGAAAATCAGGAGAGGCTGTATCTACCGAGGAACGTTTTCCAACTGAAGAGCCAGTAGAGGCCACGCCTCCGATAGATCTGGAAGAACCTGAAGACGATATACCATTTTAATAAGCCTTTGGCTTATTAAAGAATCCACCTGCGGGGGGCTAATCATTTAGCCTTTAAGTCTCCTTCTTGTTATTACCAGTATCCGCAGGTATTTCTTCAGGATTTTCGGTAGTGGACTTAGTTGATTCTCTAAAATTCTTTATCCCCTGACCCAGACCTCTTCCAATTTGAGGAAGTTTTCCTGCACCGAAAATTATCAGGATAATAACAAGAATTATAAGCAACTCTGGCATACCAAGACCGAACATTTATGCACCTCTTTAATTAACACTTTTTTTATAGCAGTCTTATTTATACAAGTCAATCAATCTCTCAACTTACATTACCTGATCTTTAACAAAGGATTGAAAATCAAAAATCTTTGAAGACCTGTAAGGCCGTTTTACCCAATTGCCCAAGATTAAGGACAACCCTGATTCCATGAGATTTAAGGGCCTTTATTTTATCCTCAGCCTTTCCCTTGCCTCCTGAAATAATAGCCCCTGCATGACCCATGGTTTTTCCAGGTGGCGCTGTCTGTCCGGCAATAAAGGCCAATACAGGCTTATTAAAATCTTTTTCTATATATTCTGCAGCCTCTTCCTCAGACGTGCCACCTATTTCCCCGATCATTATAACACCTTTTGTTTGCCTATCCTCTCTGAACCATCTTAGATAATCTATGAATGAGGTCCCAACAATTGGATCGCCACCTATGCCGATACAGGTTGATTGCCCCAATCCAACCCTTGTTAATTGGTCCACAACCTCATAAGTCAGGGTTCCACTTCTGGAAATCACCCCGATAGGTCCCTGTTTGAAAATGTGACCTGGCATTATACCCAGCTTTGTCCCTCCTGGGGAAATAATCCCTGGAGTGTTTGGGCCAATCAGGACAGCACCGCATTTTCTAATGAAAGCAACTGTCTTAATCATCTCGAGGACAGGAATCCCCTCGGTAATACAAACTATGATATCTATACCTCCATCTGCGGCCTCGATAATGGCATCATATGCAAAGGGGGGTGGCACAAATATACACGAGGCATTGACACCATGCATATCAACAGCGGCCTTTATTCTATGGAAAACCGGTATACCATAAACCTTTTCACCCCCTTTACCAGCAGTCACACCAGCCACAATGTTGGTACCATAATCCAACATTTGTTTTGTGTGAAATTTTCCCTCCTTACCGGTAATACCCTGGACAACAACTTTTGTATTCTTATCAACAAGGATAGACATAGGATTACTCCATGTTTCTTTTTTATGAGAGCATGTTAGCTCATCCTTTCACTTGTTTTGCTATCATTGAGGCAGCCTCTTCCAGATCTTTAGCCACTGAGAAATCAAGACCTGAATTTTTTAAGATCTCTCTCCCCTCTTCGACATTGGTCCCCTCTAACCTAACTATGAGAGGAACCTTTATCTCAATCTCTTTGGCACCCTTTACCACACCACTTGCCAGAACATCACATCTCATTATGCCGCCAAATATATTGATCAGGATTGCCTTAACCCTCTTGTCACTCAGGATCATTTTTAACCCGTTTCTGACCATTCTCTCATTCGCTCCACCGCCAATATCTAAGAAATTAGCTGGTTCAGCACCGGCAAGCTTAATGAGATCCATAGTAGCCATTGCCAGGCCTGCCCCATTAACCATCACACCGATATTACCATCCAGTTTAATATAGTTCAAATCATACTGGAAGGCTTTAATCTCCCATTCATCCATTTCATAGGGATCATGGAGTTGTTCAATCTCTTTTTGCCTGAAGAGGGCGTTATCATCGAAGCTGATCTTTGCATCCAATGCGACCATTTTGCCCGATTTAGTAATAACTAAGGGATTGATCTCAACCAATAGACAGTCCTTGGAAATAAATAATTCATACAGCCTGGTCATTAATTCGGAAAATTTTCCAAGCATAACTTTGTCTGGCATTGGTTCAAGGGAATAGAGAAAATTTCTGGCCTTATAGGGCATAAATCCACGGGCTATATCTATGGACTCAATTAAAACTAATTCCGGATGCTTGGCAGAGATCTCTTCAACTTCCATTCCTCCTGCTTGGCTGAATATCATCACAGGACATTCCAACTCTCTATCAATAACAATGCTGATATAGAACTCTCTATTAATATCTACTATTCCTTCCTCTATTAATAATTTTCGAACCTTTTGACCAGAGGGGCCGGTCTGAGGTGTGATCAGAGGAACAGAGAGAATCTCTTCAGCTGCTCTTTCCACTTCCTCAGCACTATTCACTAATCTTATCCCACCAGCTTTTCCCCTCCCCCCGGCATGAATCTGGGCCTTGACTACCCAGGGAGGACCAGGCAGGCTTTTTGCACTATCAACTGCCTGACCCAGTGTAGTGGCTAATTTTCCAGATGGAACTGGTATCCCAAAATCGCGAAAGAGATCCTTTGCCTGAAACTCGTAAATTTTCATAATCACTTATCCCATTTGTATGTTATTCCCTTCTCTATTGGCATTAGAAAGAATAACACTAAATAACTTTCTCCTGACGCATTGCTTCTACATCCTGCTCACTATATCCTAAATCAGTAAGGATCTCCTGCGTATGTTGACCTAATACAGGTGGAGGTGTTTTCACCTCTCCTGGAGTTTCAGATAATTTTATGGGGACACCAGTTACCTTAATCTTACCTGCTTTGGGATGATCTAATTCTTTTAGCATCTGCCTGTGCAATACCTGAGGATCAGTAAAAATTTTATCAACCGTATAGATGGGGCCACAGGGAATACCAGCATCAGTAATCATTTTAAGCCACTCTTCTCCATTTCTGGTAACAAACAGATCACTGATAATCTTTATAAGCTCTTCTCGGTTTTCCACCCGTTTTGGATTGGTGGCAAATCTAGGCTCGTCCATTATCTTTTCTAAACCGACAGTTTTGCAGAATTTTTCCCACAATTGCTCATTAGCAACAGCAATATTAATATAGACATCTTTAGTCTTAAAGGCCTGGTAAGGAACAATGACAGGATGACCAGAGCCCACAGGTTGTGGAATTTCCCCCGAGGTAAGGTAAGCACCTGCCCGGTAGGTAAGCAAGCCGACCTGAATATCCAATAAAGAAGCATCAACCATCTGACCTCTATCTGTTTTCGTCCTATTATAGAGGGCAACTACTATCCCATAAGCAGCAAACATTCCTCCAGTAATATCGGCAATTGCTACTCCAACCTTAATAGGCGGACCACCAGGCTCGCCTGTCATACTCATCACCCCTCCCATTCCTTGCAACACCTGATCCATTCCTGGTAGCATTCTATAGGGTCCATCTTGCCCGAATCCTGAGATACTGCAATAGATGAGCTGTGGGTTCATTTCTTTCACACGCTCATAGTCCAGACCTAATCTTTCCATAGCCCCAGGTCGGAAATTTTCCACCAGGACGTCGGACTGTTTAATCAACTTGTGGATAATTTCTGAGGATTTCTCACTTTTCATATTTAAGGCTATGCTTTTTTTATTGCGGTTGACGCTCATAAAATAGGCACTCTCTCCCTTTACAAAGGGAGGTCCCCACGATCTGGAGTCATCACCTCTTCCGGGAATCTCTACCTTGATAACCTCTGCTCCCATATCAGCAAGCATCATGGTACAATAGGGTCCTGCTAAGGCTCTTGACATATCCAAGACCTTAATTCCTTCTAACGCCTTTGCCATATCTTTCCTCCCTTTATCTATTATTGATAGACTCGTAAAAAGTCTCTCATGCAGTCATTGCGGTGAGCCGAAGCCCCGAGCGTAGCGAAGGGGGCATGCGAAGCAATCTCATGGAATGTAACTGGTTGAAATCAGGAGATTGTTTCGTCGTCACGCCTTGGCGTGACTCCTCGCAATGACAGGTAAAATGACTTTTTACGAGCCCATCATTATTTAATTCACAGCAAAATTTTCATATCGAATATTATTATTTATTAATGGTAAAATGCAAGGGCAAAGAATACCATTTTTTCAAACCTGAAACTCACTTTTGATCTTTCGGTATCTTCTGTGAATAAT
>CAYTDY010000122.1:0-7242 GCA_964436665.1 uncultured Desulfobacteraceae bacterium | reverse complement strand
AACCGATAATCATAATCTTATGTATATCGGTACGTTTGGGCATTGCCCACCCCCTCAATTATAATTAAAATACTCAATCCTTAGCAGATTATATCGCCTTGGAAAATAGTCTGAAGAAAAAAATATATCAAGCAGTTTCCTTATAGAGGAAGACTTTATAAAATTATGGATGCACAATCTTACTTTTTGTATATTCAAGAGATGAAGAGATTTTTTGTGGAAAAATTTGGATCGCTGGTCAGGTTAACCCCAAGCCGCCTTAAACCTGCTTCATCGCCAGGTGTCGGGATGTGAGTTATATGGACCTCACAGCCCCGAAGTTCTCTTAATTTCTCGATAGCTAATTGAGCAGCAGAATTTGTCGTTGCACTGATACCGAGGGCAATCAAAGTTTCTTCCAGGTCAAGGCTAACGGTTTTCTCATTCAGGATTTCCGTCTTAAGATTCTTAACTGAATCAGTTATGTTGGAAGGCAACAACTTTATCTTAGGGGGGATTTCTGCCAAGTATTTTATGGCATGCAAAATAAGGCTTGATGCTGCATGCATGAGAGGGGAGTTGCTGCCAGTAACTATAGTGCCATCACTTAATACTATGGCTGCCCCACAATAAATGCCTTCACTGCCTTTATTTACTTCCTGTGCATCTCTGGCGGCCTGGCGTGCCGGTTCAACAACACGCCTGTACTCTGGTTCGAGATTAAAATCCCTGATAAAAAGCTCTACCCTTTGGACAGTTTCCTTATCTGCAAAGCCCATCACATATTCACACTGGTATCGGAAATACCGTCTGATAATTTCCTGCTTGGCTGCCTCACTTGTGAGATCATCATCAGTTATAGCAAAACCAGCTCGATTCACTCCCATATCTGTTGGAGATCTGTAAAATGATTCGCCACCGGTTATTTTTTCTAATATTCTTTTAAGAACAGGAAATATTTCGACATCACGGTTATAGTTTACTGCTTTCCGATCGTATGATTCTAAATGAAATGGATCAATAAGGTTAAAATCTTTGATATCAGCTGTTGCTGACTCATACGCTACATTAACAGGATGCTTAAGCGGTAAATTCCATATAGGAAAGGTCTCAAATTTGGCATATCCGGACTTAATCCCTTTTCTGTAGTCATGATATAATTGAGAAAGGCAGGTGGCTAACTTCCCGCTGCCGGGACCGGGACCTGTAACGATGACCAGGGGTTTTTCCGTTTCAATATATTCATTTGCTCCGTAACCTTCGTCGCTGACTATCAGGTCTACATCTGTGGGATACCCTTTTGTATAACGATGTGTATAGACTTTTATATTTCTCCTTTCTAATTTATTTTTGAATAATGCAGCGGCCGGCTGGTTATCAAAACGGTTTATAATCACACCCAGCACGTCGATTCCCCATCCCCTTAAATCGTCGATCAGTTTGAGGGCGTCGGAATCATAGGTAATGCCAAAGTCTGCCCTTATTTTTTTTCTTTCAATATCACCGGCATAAATGCAAAGCAGGATGTCTGCCTTATCTTTTAATTGCTGTAAAAGCTTTATTTTTGCATTCGGATCATACCCGGGTAAAACCCTCGAAGCGTGATAATCATAAAGCAGTTTACCTCCAAATTCGAGATACAGTTTGTTGTTAAACCTCTTAACCCTTTCGAGGATTGCAGCGGTCTGTTCTCTAATGTATCGCTCATTGTCAAAAGCTGTTATTGCTGCCATGGTTTCCTTTTCTGTTGATTATATTGCTTTATAAAAGAAGGCCTTTGTCTTTAATATTCAATAGCTCCTGCGTCTTTATGATCCTGATTACTCTTCATATCATTCAATTAAGCCTATATGCCATTAGATTGTAGCAGTATTCCTCAACATTTTGTGTTGGGTAAAACGCACATAAAAAGATCCCACCTCTATTTATAAGAAATGGGGTCTAAGTATAAACTTCATGCCTTCCCCTGCTGAGAGTTAATGAATTATTGTGAAATTTTAAAAAAAACTATCAAAAAAAGTATTTTTCGTCAAGGGATTGACTTGTGAGGAAATTAGATGGATATTTTTTGGCTGTAGTCCAATTTTTTCTTTCCTGTCAGCAAGGCCAGAAGCAAACCTTCTTCGCGACAGCGTCCCTCATGTGGGCATTTTTTTCGAGTTTTTTCAAAAAAATAGAGTGGCGCAAAACAATTAAATACATTGGAATCTACACTATATCTACTCCCTTCTAACTCTCCTCTTGCTGAATAAAGATCTCTATTGTAATTTACATCCTTTTTCATTCGCAGAATTTCCTTGATCAAAGCCAAATCAGAACATCCATCAAATTGGGGGCATGAGCTACAGTGCTCATAGAATTTGAGAGGTGTTTGACAACTGAACTCTGTAGCATGAATCACTCCTGATTTTCTGCTTTTCATGGTGCCTCCTTTTAATATTTGATTGCTTAGGGTGCTTTGCATTTCCCGTGAAGGCCTTTGAAAATCCCTAAGGTTGTTACTATGTAGCTCCCATAAGCCACTCAGGAGTTTTATCTTCCAGGGCCTTGTCACCAAAAGTGACACAGGCTGTTTTGCAACACCCGCAGCCTATGCAATTATCTGTATCCACGTAAATGGAACCTTTTTGTTCCTCAATAGCATATACCGCACAAACTCTAAGCGCATAACAATCCTTGCAGTTATGTTTGCAGATAACGTTTAGCATCTTTATCTCCTTCTGTCCGATAGATTATCCTAATATTTTGTTAACCTCTTCCTGGTCTGATTCCATAATATATGGAATCCCAGACACATCCGCTACATCCCGGGTCAAAGAGACCAGGTCATTGCGATCAATGTATTGAAGGGCGAATTTCCTTGCACCTGCCATTAGTTGTTGCAGGCCCTGCCGTAGGCGATCAATGTATGAGTACATACCAATGGCCCCAGCAGGAATATTGGCAAAATCTTTCCCAAATCGCTCTTTTAACTGTGAGCTAACGGTAAAAAGCCTTAAGTACCCTTCTTCAATATCTTGGCCTTTCGAGTTCATTTTTTCTGCCATTAATTTGCCATGAGTTTTGCCTACCATAGCGGCAGTCATTATGGCCCGCCCCAGGCAGATAGCTTTAACATGGGGTGCGGCCAGGGCTAAGGCCTTAAAAACGTGATCCTCCAATGAAAGCCCGCCAGCAATGGCAATGGGAGGAATGTAGTCACCCTTTGTCTTAAGGCGTTCACACATCTGATAGGCCAGGCATTCAATCTGGACAGTGGGAATTCCCCACTCATTCATCATTCTCCAGGGACTCATACCTGTTCCCCCACCTGCACCGTCGATGGTCAATAAATCTATCTTTGCATCGGACGAGTATTTTATGGCACGGGCCAGATCAACAGGTCGGTAAGCACCGGTCTTCAGGGTTACATACTTTGCACCGGTGTTACGAAGATATTGTACGCTTTGATGAAAAGAATCCTCATCCACCATGCCAAGCCTTGAGTGTCTTTCGAATTCAGAGATACCTCCAGCCTTAAAGGCAGTCTGGACAGTCGGATTTGTGGGATCAGGGAGCACGATATAGCCGCGCTCTTTGAGCTGTAAGGCTCTCTCCAGGCTTGGCAGTTTCACCTCACCCCCGATGTCTTTTGCGCCTTGTCCCCACTTCAGTTCGAATATCTCCACACCCAGTTTCTCGATGACGTACTCGGGTACCCCAAGTTTAGCGTCTTCCACATTAGCCTGAACAATAAGCCCGCCTTTGCCATTATACCATCTTTTGAATGAATTAATCCTATGCTCCATTTCAGGCGATTTAACGATCTTGCCGTTCTTGAATTCTGACTGTGGATCCATACCGCAAATGTTTTCTCCTGCAACAACAATTACACCAGAGATGGCTGCACCCACAGCGATGTCTTCCCAGTTGACCCGGCCAATTTCAGTAGAGCCTAAAGCGCCTGTAAATACAGGGAAATCCATCTTGATGCCGCTATCAGCCCCTAAAGCGGTGGTACAATCTACTGCTGGAAAGGTGGCAACATCTGAGTCAGCTTCAGCACCAATAGCACCCACGCATGTTCCCTGGATATTGAAGTGAGAGAAATCCATTGGATAATCCTTTTCCGATCCCGCAGTAATCAGACCAAAGGGTTGTGGGTAAATCATCTCGCGTCCTTTCAGGGCAGAGCGCCCTACCTCACAAGGACCCTCACAACCATCTAGACAGGTGGTGCAGATGCCGGAACCGGGTGCTGGTTCTATGCGGGTTGTGGTCACGGTTGCAGCACTACGATTTGGTTTGCTAAACGACATAGTTAAATCCTCCCTTTGTTGATTATCAATTAAAGCAACTACAAATAAAAAATCCACAGGCTACATCTTGGTAGACTGCGGACTTCATTGTCTCTTTCAGCAATACGCCCCTGTATTACTAGTTTAAGATATAGTGTTTTTGTATTAGCAAATAAATCTTTTGTCAAGAGCTTTTTAGATATTTTTAGCCCAGCTATATATCCTGTTAGACAATAATCGCCCCACGGAAAAACCTGGATTATGGCGACTCAGCTTAAGAAACAAATAGCACTATGACTCTGAGGGTCGGCCACAACTCTCGCATATGCCCCTTCAGTTATTTTTGGGACATCAATGACGTGCACCACATTTTCAAACTCGCCACTTTCCGGCAACAAATCAGTCAAAATATTTGTAGCGCCTTCAAAAAACAAGCTGTTAAACATGGTTTTAGGGTCATCAGGATAAACTGGTAAGTAAATGATTTGGCCTTCCACGAGATCCTGAAAAAAGTGCGTCCCGTAAGATACTTCGGGAACGTGGCCGGAATCTTCGTGAGCAATTTCAATAAGGACCGCCGTATTGTCAATATCTGCATAGCTCACATTGACACCAAGGTCAATGTTACCGCTACCCCACCTGCCTGGACCCATCATCAAAAATTTCCCTTCCATGAGTCGAGGATGACCATTGAGGCGCCCTACTACCCGCCCCACTGACCTTTTAAGCTCCATTGATGTGATTTCAGCATAACGTCGAGGGTCTATGTAAATAATATGCTGGATTCTATCGACCACTCCGCCACTTATAACTCTCTTAGTCTTAAAGAGTGTGTGTTCATGGGGAATATTATCAGGCACCTTTATAGGGCCCAATAATCCAGGGAGCCACAACGGCCTGCATTGCAGTAAATTGACTCTAACACTTCCTCCGGAATCCACAGACGCGGTAAATTCCGTGTCTATTGGGTGGCCGTAAGCCCTGTCCAGACTCTCCAGCATATTTCCGGTAATTTTAACGAAATTTGTACCACTGATGAGCTTGTTAAAGGTCAGCACGAGTTTTTCTTCTGAATCCGGATGGATCATGCCGTAGGGATCATGCAAGTAACCGTCCTTCATTATGGATACAAGCAAGTGAATATTTGGATATTTGTCTTTGGAAAGTACCTCATCTGTTGGCAGAGTCACGAATTTGTTTGTCTCAAGGTCAAGAAGGTCTGTTTCGTGTTGAGAATACTTGGCTATTTCCATACCGACCTCGGGTCTGAGCTGGGGATGGCTAACTGCAATCATCCTTGGGTAGTCTCCCCCTACACGGTTTACTGCGCGAGTCCCTAACCCGAATACCAGACGTATGAGGCCCTTATTGGAATCTATGCGACTGGTCCATACGTAGAGATTTCGTGAGAATGCTACACCTGCAAGGCTCGGAAAGAAGTAGTCCTTGTATGGTATTCCTGAGACTCGTTGCACCAGGATAGCCATCTGTTCATCACTTTCGCCCAGACCCCGTCTGCGGCGATAGGAAAGAGCATCAGGGCTTAAGGTGCTTGCATACACAAGCTTAACCGCAGGCAAGAAAGCCTCTAATCTCTCATCAGGGTTACCCTGGTTGGCACAAAATTCGCTTCGATATTTGCCTGCAAATGCGTTTCCGAAGCTATCTTCAAGCAAGCTACTGGATCTTACAATGATGGGTGCCTGTCCAAAGTAGTCTAACATATTACGAAACTGTTCCATTATTTCTGTGGAGAACCTGCCTGCCAGGAAGCTCTGTTCCACCTCTTCAAATTCTTCACGTGAGGTCTGGGAATTCCTTGATAGCTTCAGGCGGAGCCTAAACAAGTCATTATGCACAAGGAAGCTAAAAAACACATCTGAACCGATGTAGAAGGAGTCATGGTCTTCAAGTATCTGCGAGAAATCTATTTCATTATCTTCCTCTAACAGAATGCGTCTGGCTAGTAGCATCCCAGCAGCTTTTCCCCCAATCCTCCCGGACCCGATCATGCGATCCCTAATGCTGTATAGGTCTTCCAAGGTAAAATAGGAATCTGCTAATTTGTTAAACTCCGGATGATTCCCAATCAACATCCGCAAAAATTCTTCTTTAAGTGCCAAGACCTCAGGAGTGATCTGTTGAGAGTCTTTATCGGTTTCGCGATATTGAATCAGCCTGTTGTAGATACTGTCCCACGGGGCAATTGAACTTTCCATGGATCTCAGCGGTTGTTTGCGCGCGGTCGCAGATACTGCTGCTGCTTCACCGCTTTGGAAGACCGGCTGCCAGCTTCTTTCAGTAACCATATGGGGCAGGAACATTTGGGGAGAGTAGCGGTCCCAAACCTTTAATGGGTGCATGTACATACTACCCTTTATACGGTAGACATCGATAAGCACCTGTGTGGTGTCCCGAATCCTGGCAACAGCGCTGTAGGCATGCTTTCCGCGTGTCAGAGCGAAGTAGGCGACTGTATCTAACTCGCGCAAGAAGGGGCATGTCACCTGGAAAAAATTGGCCAGCAGCTCATCTGTTGCCCACTCCTCCACAAGGGCTGATAAGTTGTCGAATATAAAAAATATTTTATTTGCCCATTCCTCAATTAACCTGTGTACCTCAGCGCTGAAAAAGTCGAAGCCACCCCTTGGATCTACCTCTTTGATCATAAGACCTCGACGAGGCTCAATAATTGGGGGATGAGGTGCAAACCGCAGATAAACGCAATTACCGCTATCACGTATCGCCTGGTCTGTAAAGGGCTCTACGAAATATGAGTAGTCCTTTAGGTTGTCTACCTGCCATACAACATTATCCCCCAAACGAAGCCCTTTAAGGGTTTCATCCAGAGCTGCTATTCCACTGTTTATTATTTTTGGTTCCATTACCAATGTATTGCTTTCACCAAAAAATCCATTTCTACTATATTACACCCAGCCACGAAGCTTACAGGCCTCAGCAACCCTGGCTACAGACACCAAATAGG
>CAYTDY010000121.1:0-7353 GCA_964436665.1 uncultured Desulfobacteraceae bacterium | reverse complement strand
GCATCTCTCCTGATGTTACTGCTCCCTGCCCACCTCTTCCATGCCACCTTATTTCCAGCATATTAACTCCTTTTAGATAAAAAATATTTTTTCCGCAAACCGTTGCTATCTATAACTCCCTGATTATTAAATTGTCAAATCTTTTATTTAAAAAAATGTCTTATACTTTTTAATATATGATTGCTCGTGCTCGGTGAAAGAATACGCCTTTGGGTCTATTGATTTAAAGAGATGGGGTAAATCAGGTGCTTTACTCAAAAATAAAAGCCACACCCATCCATAATGGGTGTGGTTTTTATTTTTACCCCCTATCTCTATCAAGGAAAAATATCTATTTCCTTTTGTTTCCTACCCTTAATCTACCTTTATTCCCATTTCCTCCTCTTTTTTGGCAATGGCAAGCCGTGTCTTAACGACTGTGTCAGGGATAAGGCTTATTGAGTCAATACCGCACTCTACCAGAAAAGTGGCAAATTCCGGAAAATCACTTGGCGCCTGGCCACAGATCCCTATCTTTTTTCCCCTTCTTAGTGCAACCTCGATAACCTGCTTTACCATGTCCTTTACCGCATCATTTCTTTCATCAAATATGTGGGCCACCAGGTCACTGTCTCTGTCAAGGCCCAGGGTTAACTGGGTGAGGTCATTTGAGCCAATGGAGAATCCATCAAAAACATCTGCAAATTCATCAGCGCTGATGACATTGCTTGGAATCTCACACATCACATAGACTTCAAGACCGTTTTCTCCTTGCACCAGGCCAAAGTCAGCCATTGTCTGAATCACCCTTTTGCCTTCCTCTGGTGTCCTGCAAAAGGGGACCATTACCTTTATATTGGTAAGGCCCATCTCATTTCTGGCCTTGAGCAGCGCCTTGCACTCCAGACCAAATGCCTCCTTAAACTTTTCATCATAATACCGGGAGGCTCCCCTCCAGCCTATCATAGGGTTACTCTCAACTGGTTCATATAAATGCCCGCCAATGAGGTTGGCATATTCATTTGTCTTGAAATCAGAGAGACGAACGATAACATCATTGGGGTAAAAGGCCGCCCCGATTCTGCCAACACCCATAGCAAGTTTATTGATAAAAAACTCCTCCTTCCCTCCTTTATAGGCTACGGTCATCTCATCAATTTTTTTAACAATCTCTTGTATTTCAGGATCATCTTTTTTCTTGAGCTCCTCATAGTGGATTAGGGCAAGGGGGTGGATTCCTATGTGGGAGTTGATTATAAACTCTTCCCGTGCAAGCCCTACCCCATCATTGGGGATCCGGGCATCCTTAAAGGCGTTCTCAGGTATCCCAACGTTCATCATGATCTTTGTCTTGGTCTTAGGTAGGCTTTTAAGGTCAAGTCTTTCAACATCAAACTTGAGAAGGCCCTCATAGATATTGCCAATATCGCCTTGGGCACATGAAACAGTAATCTGCATTCCCGTGGATAATTTTTCACTTGCATGCTCTGTTCCAACGATGCAGGGAATCCCGAGCTCTCTGGAGATGATAGCAGCATGGCAGGTGCGGCCTCCCTTGTTTGTTACAATGGCAGAGGCTATCTTCATAATGGGTTCCCAGTCAGGATCTGTCATAGTAGTAACCAGTACCTCACCCTCTTTAAACTCACCAATATGGGCGCTGTCTTCTATTACATGGGCAACTCCCTGGCCAATCTTACTGCCTACTGCCTGGCCTGTAAGGATAACGGTGCCATCCTCTTTCAGCACATGGGTTTCAATAGTTTTCCCTTCTAATTGTGAATGCACCGTCTCTGGCCGTGCCTGCACTATAAAAAGTTCACCGTCCTCTCCATCCTTTGCCCATTCAATGTCCATGGGCTTCTTGTAGTGGTCTTCTATGATACATGTCCACCTTGCGAGGGTAAGGATATCATCATCAGCGAGGGCAAAACTCTGTCTCTCTTCTATTGTGGTTTCAATATCCTTTGTAGGCTCTTGTGGGTCATCAGTATAGATCATCTTCATGTGTTTTCCACCCAATCTTTTTTCCACGATAGATCTTTTTCCCTCGAGGAGGGTTGGCTTAAATATATAATATTCATCAGGATTCACAGCACCCTTCACCACATTTTCTCCAAGCCCATAGGAGCCAGTTATAAAGACTACATTTTGAAAGCCTGTTTCGGTATCAATAGAAAAAATCACACCGGCACTGGCTTGATCACTCCTGATCATCTTTTGAATAGCAATAGAGAGATAGACATCAAACTGGCCAAAGCCCTTATCGTGCCGGTAAGAGATAGCCCTGTTAGTAAAAAGGCTTGCAAAACAGCGCTTGCATGCATCAATAAGGGCCTCCTCTCCTCTGATATTGAGAAAGGTCTCCTGCTGTCCTGCAAAGGATGCATCAGGCAAATCCTCTGCTGTTGCAGATGATCTAACGGCTACATCCACTCCTTTACCATATCTCTCCTCCATTTTTCTGTAACCATCGAGTATAGCCTCTGTGAGATTAGGGGGAAACTCGGAATTTCTTATTATAGACCTGACCCGCTCTCCCCTTTCTTGTAAATTTTTCATGTCATGGGTATCGAGTCCATCTAAGGCATCTATGATGGCCTGCTCTATTTTAGCCTCTTTAATAAGATACCTATATGCATAGGCAGTAATAGCAAATCCTCCTGGGATATTTACTCCCTTACTAGTAAGCATCTGATACATCTCACCAAGGGATGCATTTTTACCTCCCACAAGTGGGACATCACCTATACCGACCTCATCAAACCAGAGAATAAGTTTCTTTTCTTTATCTGATACCATAATAGCAATCTCCTCTCATTAGCGTCTCTTATGCGCCTTATTTAAAATTGAGTATTCCGTATATCATTAAAAAGAAGATGTGTCAATTGGCAAAAAGGAAATATTTTTAAAAAGTTGACATAATTATTGTTAAAGGTATGAAAATTTATCTTTGGAAAATTTGTAGAATATATGGTAAATGTAACTCAAAAAGTATAGTAATCTCTGCTCAGTGCATAATTTTAAAGCTTTTTGTTATCTTGCTTTTATAAAGGAGGTATACCAATCTTGCCTCATACAGCCACCTGGAAAGAGATAAAAGAGGGCCGGGTTACTGATATCTATTTTGAGAGAACAAAGAAGATCTTAGAGGCCAAGGGGATAGATTTACATGTTCGTGTAGAGCTAATAGCTCACGTTCTTCCATCAAATTGGCCATGGGCAGTGCTTGCAGGGGTTGAGGAATGTGCCGAGGTTTTAAAAGATCTTCCAGTTGATGTCAGGATGATGAAAGAGGGGACCTTATTTGGTACTAATCAACCGGTAATGGAGATCAGCGGAAAATATCTTGATTTTGGCCAGTATGAGACAACCCTTCTTGGTCTTATATGCCAGGCATCTGGTATAGCTACAATGGCTGCCAGGTGTAAAAAGGCAGCCGGCAGGAAAGAGGTAATAAGTTTTGGCGCTCGCAGGGTGCACCCGACAATAGCTCCATTAATAGAGAGAAATGCATATATAGGGGGCTGTGACGGTGTATCTGTTGGCCTCGGAGCAAGACTAATTGGAAAAGAGCCAGTAGGGACAATGCCCCATGCACTCATTTTGATTATGGGTAATACTGTAAATGCTACAAAGGCATTTGATGAAGTAATTGAACCAAAGGTTAGGAGGGTAAGCCTGATAGACACCTTTAATGACGAAAAGATAGAGGCCCTTAATGTAGCAGGGGAGTTGGGTGATAAACTGTATGCCGTCCGGCTTGATACACCAAGGAGCAGAAGAGGGGATTTCCTGGAAATCATGAAAGAGGTAAGATGGGAGCTTGATCTCAGGGGATATAGAGATGTAAAGATTTTTCTAAGTGGTGGTATTGATGAGAGTGATATCGAAAGGTACAATCCGCTTGCAGATGCATATGGTGTTGGAACTGCAATAAGCCATGCCCCTGTAGTAGATTTTTCTATGGATATAATAGAGATAGATGGTCATCCTGTGGCCAAAAGGGGGAAAATGTCTGGCAGTAAGAGTGTTTTACGATGCAAGGAGTGTTTTAAGGCAAGGGTTTGCCCTGTGAAAGAAAGGCCTGGAAGGTGTTCATGTGGAGGCATTGAGGAAGAAATTTTAGTGCCTTTTGTTTCCAAGGGACATCTAGAATATCCTCTACCCAAACCTACCCATATCAGGGAATTTGTTTTACAGCAGTTGAGCCAAGTAGAATTATAAATTTAATAGTAAAATAATGGCAAAAAAAAATAAAAGAAGGCTAGATAATCTAAGCCATTTGATGAGTTACATATTAGTAAATAGGCCGGATGAATTTGGCCTCGTTCCGGATAAAGAGGGGTACATAGCCATTAAAGAGTTTCTTAAAGCTATTAACGAAGAACCCAGTATGGCCTATGTTCGGGAATCCCATTTAGGAGAGGTTCTGTTAAATGATAGAGATGGCCTTTTTGAGATTGATGGGAAAAAGATCAGATCTACTCGGCAGAATTTTTGCCAGGTAAACAAGGAGCAAAATCTTACACCTCCTCCTAAGGTCCTGTTTAAGGGGGTTAAAAGAAAGACATATCCCCATATTTTTAAGTCCGGTCTTTTGCCAGGATCGAATGAACAGGTGGTGATGACAACAGAGAAAGATCTTGCCATCCGGATTGCGCGCCGGTTAGATCAAAAGCCCATTATCTTAGAGATAAGGGCAGGAGCGGCCGTTGAGAACGGGATAAATTTTTATTCTTTTGGCGAATTTATTTTTCTGGCAGATAGCATTCCGATCCAATTTATTAGCGGTCCACCATTGCCAAAAGAGCTACCTTCTAAAAAAGAACCTATAGAGAAAGAAAAAGAAATAGCCCCGGGATCCTTTATCTTGAAAGCAGAAAGGGATCCTGATCTTAAAAGACGAACGAAGGCAAAAAAAAGAATTGGATGGAAGGAAGGGGTGAAAAAAGATAGACGAAGAAAAAGAGCTGGCCTTGAAAAAAGCTGGCTACGGACCCCTTTTTAAGGAAATATTGGGGTCTTATCAACAAATAAAGAGACAAAGATAATGGCAGAATTTAGGGATTGCAGTGTCATTTCTCTTTGTCTCTTATATTGGATATTTTAAAATAGAATTCTTTTACTTGAAACTATTGAAGGCTCCACCATAGGCACAGTGATATCTCTAAACCTAGGCCTTATTATCATTATTTTGGCTATTATCTCTTTCCTTTCCTCCTCTAAATAACCCCGTTAGAATTTCACAAGATATTCTAACGGGGTCAGCAAATTATGACCTCTACCCAGGGGATAAACCTTTTACTTTTTAAGATGGGTTAAGGATCTTTTATGGTTGAGGGAAAGATTATCGAATACATTGATCAAAGGAAAATCGTCCTATCTTTCTGCCTGAAAGATAGGATAAGCAAGTTGCAGCTTTTAACCCTATCAAACCATGAGGTGAGTATTTCTCCCAGAAGGGTCCTCCTCATTTCATCTACTACATTAAATATTTCCAAGACAAGGGAGAGATTACTAAATGAATTGAAAGTTGTTGAGAAGACACGCATGGATTATATGGCAAAGGTTTCTGTTCAAGATCTATGGGAGCTAACGCATGAGGAAAATAAGACCTTTACCTATAAATATCTTGCCCAGCTTTCCTTTGGTGACAATGTCACCGATAATCATATATCTGCTCTAGTCAGGGCCCTCTTTGCTGATGGGGTCTTTTTTAAAATGAAAGATGATTACTTTATCCCAAATAGTCCGGATAAGGTGGAACAGATAAGAAAGGCCAGAGAGGCGGCTGAATTAAGAGAAAGGGAGATTAATGAAGGGGCAAACTGGTTAAAGGAGGTAATCAATAACAGGTATCCTGAGGAGCCACCTCTCAAGGAAAAGATCATTGAAATACTTGTTCAACTCGCCATTTATGCAAAGGATGCCCCGGATTTTAAGATTGGTAAGGAGATGTTTTCCCGGGCTGGAATAAAGGATATAAATCAGGCTCGCCATCTATTAGTAAAGCTGAATATATGGCATGAAGACGAAATTCTTGATCTTCATAGGCTTAAAATCAGTACCAATTTCAGTGAGTCTGTCCTTAAAGAGGCAGATACAGTAATGGAAAAAGAAATAGACTCATCAGGTTGGGAAGATTTGACAGATCTATCTGTCTTTACCATTGATGGGCCATTTACCAGGGATTTTGATGATGCATTAAGCCTTGAGCCTGTTGATGGAGGCTATAGACTCGGTGTTCATATTACCGATTTATCTCCATTTATCCAGGTTGATAGCCATTTAGACAGGGAAGCCTTGAGTAGGGCAAGCTCCATCTACCTTCCAGCTAATCAGATCCCCATGTTCCCTTCAAGCCTTTCTAACAATGCATTAAGCCTGGTAAAAGACCTTAACAGATTGGCTATATCCTTATTTGCAGATTTTGATAGGGATTGGAACCTTAAAAATTATCGGTTTATACCTGCTATTGTTAGAATCGAAAAACAGCTTACATACGCTCATGTAAATGCAGTATATGCTGACGAGCCTATTTTTTCGGCACTCTATCATATGGCCCAGGCCCTTATGCAAAAGAGGGTTGCTAACGGGGCATTACTTATTCCCCTACCCGAGATCCATTTTGAATTTGGCAATAACTCAGATATACAAGTTAAACTCATACAGCAAGACACCCCTGCCAGGATTATTGTTTCAGAATGTATGATCTTATACAACTGGCTAATAGCAAAATTTGCCTCTGAAAAAGCCTTACCTATCCTTTACAGGAGCCAGGAGCCGCCCCAAGAAAGACTATTTATTGATGAATCTCAATATATCTATTACGTGTTTCAGCAAAGACGAAAAATTCAGCCTCTTTTTATTGATACAATACCGCAACCACACAGTGGTCTCGGGGTTGATGTCTATACCAATGCCACCTCCCCTTTAAGGAGATATATGGACTTGCTTGTGCAGAAACAAATACATTCCGTCCTGCTCAATAAAAGGCCTGTTTATACAGAATCAAGCCTTAAAAAGCTGAACATGTTAATACAGCAGACATTAAGAGATATTGATTTAATGAAGAGGAACCAGATCAGATATTGGATACTTAAATATCTTGTAGGACGGATAAATGACAATTTTAGTGCTATTGTATTCCAAGAACTTAAATATAAATATTTAATAATTTTAACTGATTTTCTTTTTGTTGCTGAACTTCCAAAAGTAAGTGGTCTTGATCTATCACCGGGGGAAGAGATAAAGGTAGTTGTTAAAAAATCAAATCCATGGGATGACATACTTACCCTTGAGCATGCCAATTAAACGAGACCTTTGCAAAACCTGACAATTTTTGACACCCTAAAAAAGAGGGTGGGCTTT
>CAYTDY010000120.1:0-7380 GCA_964436665.1 uncultured Desulfobacteraceae bacterium | reverse complement strand
CTGAGTGCCACTGCCCCCACAGCCACCGACATCAGGGTGGCCATTGCCAATGCTAAGAGACATCCTATTATAATTATTCCTAGTCCAAGTCCTTCAAATGAGGCGAACCTTGTAATGCCCAGTGCCATCCCATAGGTGCCAACACCCATAAAGGCAACATAACCAAAATCAACATACCCTGTCATGCCAAGAAAAATATTAAAGGCCTGGCCAAGGGCGCAGTAAAAGGCAAGCATAGCCACTAACTGCCACATTCCGGACATGTTTTTACCTATCAAGAACATGGCAATGTATGCTGCAAACACAGGTATTAAGGGGTAATATTTAGCGATATTTTTTTTCATTTTGCTTTCAACAATCCGGTTGGTCTAATGAGAAGTATTAGTAGTAAAATCACAAAGGATAAAAACCTGGTCAGGGCAAAGGGTTCTACCCCGGGAAGCAAAGCAAATAATGTGTATGAGCCATTTTCAATGAGCCCAAATACCAATCCTCCGAAAAATGCACCATATGGGGATGCAAGCCCACCTAACACGGCAATTACGAAGGCCTTCAGGGTATATGACCCACCCATATAGGGATTGATTCCAACAGGTATAAACATCGTGAGAAGGACTCCACTCGACACGGTCAGCCCAATACCCAGGGCAAAACTCAAGGCATAGACCCACCCCACATTTACCCCGCATACCTTGGCCCCTTCGCTGTCTTCAACAACGCTTCTCATTGCAGTCCCTGCCCTGGTTTTTTGAAACCAAATATAAAGAAGGACGGCAATAAGAGCACTGCCAATGCAGGCATAAATTTTTGTCATTGGCAAAACTGTTATACCAAGGCTTATCTTGCCTACAACCCAATTATAACCCCTGAACTCTGACCCGAATATTAGTTTAACGACCTCCTCGAGCAGCATTCCCATTGCAAAGGTAGCCAGAAGGGTAGCAAGCTCTGGCGCCTTAATTAAACGCTGCATAGCTGAATAATAGAAGATAAACCCTATGCCCATGCCTATAATAAAGGCAAAGGGGATCGCAAGTATGGGATTAATTCCGAGGGCGTTAAAAAGCCAGAGAGTAATAAATGCACCGACCATGATAAATGCACCATGCCCAACATTGACAACTTTCAGAACCCCAAAGATCAAGCTGAGTCCCATAGTTGCCATGCCATAAACTGCACCGAGCACCAGGCCCTGGATTAGATTTCCTATTAGCTGCTCAAATATCATTTAACATTTCCTCATAATTATCAGCTTAAATGATTTTCAAGAATATAAAAATCTCCCTCACTATTTAAAATATATATTAGCGAGGGAGTGTTCATAAAAAGATAAAAGACGTTGCCACTATTTGGGCACTGCTACCTTACCCTTAGCTTTAGCAGCAAATGAAGGCATGGGATAGTAAAGTTTCCCGGTTTTGGCTTCCAAAGGCCATACAATAATCCTTTTCCCATCTTGCCATTGCACATCAACCATTGAGTGCCCAATTTGAAGGCCTGTGTCATCGACATCCCATCCTCCATAAAATGACATGAACTTTAGCTTGCCAAGGGCAGCCCTTACTTTATCTGGATCGATCGAGTTAGCCTTCTCCACAGCTAATACATAGGCTAACACCTGGGCTCCGGCCTCTGCAGCATGATAATCCGGTGTGATATCCTTCCCCAGGGCCTTTTTAAAAAGACTTACAAATTCATCCTGACTCGGGCCAATCCATGGAAGGCGTACTTTTTTAGCCTCTTGAGCAGAATATTTCACACCATATTCCCAGTGCGATGGACCCATAACACCTTCTGCCATATTGGTTAAAGCTTTATAGAAGGCTGGCAAAGTTGCTGCTGCTATTAACGATAGGGCATTGACGTCTATATCCAGATCAGCCATCTGTCTATTAAATAGCTGGCCATCTTCAAAGTGACCACCACCGATGATGAAGTCTGGTTTTGCTGCTTTCAATGCAGAAAGCAATGGAGTTAAATCTGAAACTCCTTTAGGATAGGTCCTTTTGAAGACGATCTTGAAACCAAGTTTTTTGGCATGTTTTTCTGCTCCAATCATCACCATTTTTGCAAACTCACTATCCTCATATGCCAGGGCAACCTTCTTTGCCCTTGGGTCAAAATGGTGAATCATATTAAGGGTCCCCTCATGATAACTGCTTGCAGGCCCTATTGTCTGGACAGTGTACCTAAAACCCTGCTGGAAAATCTTGTTGTTTGCTCCTCCGTGATCCATATAGAGCATCTTATGACTTTCGGCCACAGGTGCTCCCCTGAGAGTAAGCCCGGAGCTATAAGCTGAGAAAACAACGTTTACCTTGTCAACCGTTATTAGCCGCCCGATAAGGCTTGTTACAGACTCTTTTTTGGACTCACAGTCATAGTATTTATACTCAAGAGGAATTCTCTTCCCACCTACTAAAGCACCGACATAAACATTATTAACCCAATCTATACATGCCTTTATTCCCCCGACGGCCTGTTCCCCTGCCTTTGCATATTTTCCTGAAAGGCAAGCTGGGTGGCCAATTACCAGCTTTTTCGGAGCTGCAAAGGCATTTGCCGATACAAAAAGTCCAAAGATGGCTATAAAAATTATAACCATTTTTAAATAGTTTTTATTCATAACCTATCCCCCCTTTTTTAAATTTAAGTAAAAAGAATATATTTGATAATTTACATTGTCAACAGGAAAATCTTTTAAAAAAAATTAACATAAAGATTAGACCTTTCTGTAACCCTTTTAAGATAATCACTTGTTTCTTTGGGTGTTTTAGCTCTGAGTAATCTATAAAGATTTTCACTTGGCATGAAAGATAACTGGTGTCTCTTAATAATCTTCTTTCTAATGGCAGTCGGACCCCAGTTATAACTGCATATGGCAAGGAAGAGCCGTTTATCCTTTCCTTGGATATCGGCTAAATGTTTATTGTAGAGGAGATGAAGATAGGCTGAGCCAAGATTAATGTTATTTGTAGGCTGGTAGAGGTACCTTGGAGTTATAATTCTGTCTTCTTTAAAAACAAACTGGAAAGCCTCTCTTCCTGCATACCTTGGAATAAGCTGCATTAAACCATAGGCTCCGGCATTCGATCTGGCAACAGGGTTAAAGTAAGATTCGGTATGAATTACAGCCATAATTAGTTGTGGTTTAAGAGAAAAGCGAGCTGCATTTACCTGAACAGGCTCCCTATATTTTTCTGCCCTGATCCTAAGATGATCAGGGACAAGTGGCAATCTTGCACTGAATCTTAGCCTTCTTTTGCCATCTTTACCAATGATGGATGTGGGAACAGTATTTATCTTAGGCATGATATCACTTTGGATATAGTTTTTAAGATTTTTATTAGTGACATATAAACCCCTTGCTGTTTTCAACTGGTTTGCAAGGATACTCCTTTCTTCCAATTCTTTTGTCATAAAGGAAGATTCCACCTTGCCTGAAATTAGTTTTTTGGCCCTTTTATAGGGATCTGACTCATTTAGTGGGACCAGTGCTTCTATCTCCATTGTCCCATTTTTAAAATCAACATGGTTCCTTACTGAAAGATTTTTATCATAGTCTACCCAGTCTTTTTTTGTGGAGGTCATTCCTGCCTCTCCCCAGAGGAGGTTAATCCTTCTTTTAAGTTCTTCCAATTCACGCTTTTGCTGGGCTTCTACCTTATCCCATTCTTTTTCTATCTCCAAAACATTCCGGGTCCATGTTTCTTCGACCGATCTTTTTAGCTTCTCCCATTCCTTAGATTCTTTTAGAAGATCTTTACAGTAACCGATTTGGGAGAGAAAAAAGGAATAGATAATTGGTAAGAATATCAAGAAAAATATAATCTTTTTGCTTTTCACCATTGTCTCCCTATTGAAAATTGTGGTTAAATGTCACCTAATCATTAAGTTAAAAATAAACCTTTTTAAAAGGTGATTATGATGGAAAGAAAATTATTAAAAAGTACCCCTAAAAATGTAGATATATCAGATATTGATCTAACCCCGGGACCGTTCTGTATGAGCTTTAATTTTAACCTGGAACCGCTTAAGGCCTCTATTGATAAATTTGGTGTTCTCAATCCCCCATACCTGATAAAAAGTTCAGAAAACAACTTCACAGTAGTTGCCGGATATAGAAGATTGTTGGCCATTAGGGAATTAGGCTGGTCGAATATAATGTGCCAGATATTACCAGATAATTTTCCTCCCCTAAAGGCATTGTTACTTAATTTAAATGACAACCTCATTCATCGTCAATTGAATAATATTGAAAAAGGGATGATTTTGCAAAGATTAACTCGTTTTATTAGAATGGAGGAAATATTGACAAATTTCATGTCCGTTCTTGGCATCCCTTCAAGCAAGCAAACAGTAGAATTATTCCTGGGTTTAGAAGGGTTAGAGCAGACAATAAAGGTTTCTGTTGCTATGGAAAGATTATCCCTAAGGGTAGTTGGTTTAATGAGAAGCATTGCGAGTGATGATAGGCTAAAGATTAGTGATTTATTTACATCTTTAAAATGGAGCTTTAGTCAACAATGGGAGACTATCCAATGGATAACAGAAATTGCCAGCAGGGAAGGGTGCTCAATAAAAAAGATTATAGGAGAAAAAGATATTATAAAGGTTTTACATAATGATAGAATGAGTAACCCACAAAAAGTAAAAGCCATAGTGAAGATTTTGAAAGCTAAGAGATTTCCATATCTTTTGGAGACTGAAAAATTATTTAGAAAATGTATCTCTGATCTCTCTCTTCCTTTAGGAGTTAAAATAATTCCCCCGGCTTCTTTTGAGGGGATTGATTATAAGCTTGAAATAGTATTTACAAAGGGGAAAGAGCTCAAAGAAAAGTTAGCTGATTTATATAATTTATCTGGATTAGAAAGGGTCACCGAATTCTGGAAGGACTCGGAGCACAGATGAAGAAATTTAAAATCAGACGGGTTTTAATTGAAAGGGAAGCTGAAAATGATTCTCTTGCCAAAAAGATACTTAAAAAATTACCAAATATACCAACAGAGTTTGTAGGATCAAATGAATTGGCCCTTAGAGAAGATATTGACGAGATGGATAAAGAATCACTCAGGATCATACATTTTAATGGTGAATTTCTCAAGCCATGCCCAGGAACAAGGAGATATATCTGCTGTGGTTACCAGATTTTACATATAGGTATTAACTGCCCAATGGACTGTAGCTATTGCTTCCTCCAATCATATATTAACCAACCATCATTAAGAATTTTCGGTAATTTAGAAGACAAACTAAATGTTATAGGTGAACTTATTGATAGCTTTCCTGATAGGATATTCAGGATTGGGACTGGCGAATTTACTGACAGTCTCTCCCTTGATTATCTTACAGGGTGGACTGATTTCTTATTCCCATTCTTTTCACATAGAAAAAACTGTATACTGGAGTTAAAGACAAAAACCTCTTTTATCGAAGATCTCCTTAAAAGTAACTATAGAAAAAACATAATTGTTGCATGGTCTTTAAATACTCATCGAGTAATAGACAATGAAGAGCACAAGACAGCAGGTCTTAAAAGTAGGATTCTTGCTGCCCGGGAGTGCCAAAAAGCCGGATTTGTGTTGGCCTTTCATTTTGATCCCCTAATAAATTATACAGGATGGGCGGATGAATACGACGAGACGATCCAGCTTTTAGAGAGATATATTGATCCAAAATCTATTATTTGGATAAGCTTGGGCTCTTTTAGATATATGCCAAAATTAAAATGGGCTGTTATGAGAAGATTTCAAGGTACGAATATTTTTAATGGTGAATTTGTCACTGGCTTGGATGGGAAATTTAGGTATTTCAAACCTATCAGGATGGAAATGTATGCTAAGATATCAGAAAGATTAAAGAAATGGTATGATGATTTAGGAATTTATCTCTGTATGGAAAGTGATGATGTCTGGAGACAATCTCTGGGATGGTCTCCAAAAAATTCTACTAACCTCTCAAGCTATCTCGACAACAGGGTTAGGATGTTGATGCCCAATTGAAAAGTGCCTAAAATTTAACTCGCCGTAAGCCTGCCCGCCGGACGGCAGGCGGGTCTGGCGAGTAAAAGCTCCTAAAGTGAGCTAAAGTTATGGATAGCATAGCTAATGATCCTTTTGCTCTTAGATTAACTTATAAGCTTTAAGCACTTTAGTCACTTTAGTTCACTTAGATCCTTGTTATCTATTTTTAAATATGTTAGAAGCAAATCGGTTTTTGAAAATGTTATCCTTATCACATCAAAATTTAAATATTCTTAAAAAATTAGGTAGTTAAATACTAGGATTAAATTATATCATTAACTTTATTATAAATAAAATATTAGAAAAGGAGGGACCATGGAGATTAAAAAGATAGGTGTTGTTGGAGCGGGGATCATGGGTAATGGTATTGCTCAGGTTGCAGCCCAGATAGGCTGTGATGTTGTGATGAGAGATATTGAAATGAGATTTGTGGAAGGAGGCATGAAAAATATAGACAGATTTCTTTCAAAAGGTGTAGAAAAAGGAAAGATAGATAGCAAGGAAAAAGACAGTATTATCAGTCGTATAAGGGGTACAATAGATATGGCTGATTTGAAAGATGTTGACTTTGTTATTGAGGCTGTAATCGAAGATTTAGATCTAAAAAAGAGAGTTTTTAAGGAATTAGATGAATTGTGCAGGCCAGAGGTTATCCTGGCTTCAAATACATCATCAATGTCTATTACAGAGATAGCAGCAAGCACTAAGAGACCTGATAAGGTTTGCGGAATGCATTTTTTTAATCCAGTTCCTTTGATGAGACTGGTTGAAATAATTAGGGGATATTTAACAAGTGAAGAGACTATAAAAACTACTACTGAATTATCCCAGAAAATGGGAAAGACAACAGTAGAAGTAAAGAAAGATTCACCTGGTTTTATAGTTAATAGGATAATGATTCCTCATATGCTAGAGGCTATAAAGATTGTTGAAGAAGGTATTGCATCTATAGAAGATGTGGATAAGGCAGTAAAAAATGGACTTAATTATCCTATGGGTCCTTTTGAATTGATGGATTTGACAGGTATTGATATAGCTCTTTTTGTGAGTGAATATTTTTATAAAGAGCTTAACAAAGAAAATAAATGGGTTGCGCCAAATTTATTAAAAACAATGGTTAGAGCAGGTAAACTTGGTAAAAAAACTGGTGATGGGTGGTATAAATAAAAAAGATAAAAAAATATAAGAAAAAAGGGGGACTTTCAAAAAAGTCTCCCTTTTTTTATGAGATATGAAAGTTACCTTTTAGTTTTATGCCTCTGGGATTTAAGTAACTTTCTATACTTATGTTTTCTAATTTTTTTTCTTCTTTTTTTTACAACACTACTCATTTAAATATTGATCTCCTGAAATT
>CAYTDY010000119.1:0-7385 GCA_964436665.1 uncultured Desulfobacteraceae bacterium | reverse complement strand
GTCTTTATCCTGGAATAAGAATGACAGGTAGCCATGTTAAAGAAGGAGGGATGGTTATCAATGATATCATGATGAATACCAGCCGGATCCCCATCAATAGCAATATGATTTATCCTGGCATCATCTACGAACTGGGAGGTATAGGCAAGGAGAAGGGCAGAGTCTTTTTTAAATCCACAGGCCCGTGAAAATCCAAGGATGGCATAATAGTGGGCATCTATTTTCATTGAGCGATATTGTCCAGGCCATCAAGGTTGATTAGAGGTCTGCCATGACCTGGATAGATATTTTTTATGGTCAGAGGTAATAGTTTTTTAAAAGATTCCTTGATTGCATTAAAATCGCAG
Organism: uncultured Desulfobacteraceae bacterium; assembly: GCA_964436665.1. GTDB lineage: Bacteria > Desulfobacterota > DSM-4660 > Desulfatiglandales > B25-G16 > CAYTDY01. Next base: position 7,038 of record CAYTDY010000119.1, on the reverse strand, counting down.
CAGAAATTATTTAGCTCACCACTGCCCTTCATATTGAGAATGGTATCGCCGGAGATAAGAGTTTTTTCATGCCTACTGTAGAAGCAAACACTGTCAGGAGTGTGACCGGGGGTTTTTATTATCGTCCAGTGGGGAAGATAGGGCATGAGTTGGCCTTCATCCAGTATACATTCTGCCTTGTAATGAGAAGGGAGAAATCCTCGTAATAAGGGTAGGGGAATTGCAACCTTGTCACTCAATAGGGCAGCAGTTGTATTTTTGATGTGATTATCAAGTGCCATAACTACAGGCAGGAGTCTGGTAAGCCATAGGAAGGGAGAGAATAGGCAGATCTTGTCTTTTCCACTAAGGTAATCTCCAACCATCGTAAAGAAACAGACCCTAATTTTAGGAAAAAGCTGGACAAGCCTGGATATGCCAGCTACGTGATCTATATGAAAATGGGTGGCAGTTACCATAAGTAAGGAGGGGAAATCTATTGATATATCAGATAGGTATTGAAGTATTTTTTTTGCAGCAAAGGAGGTGCCAACATCCACAGCAACGAAAGAATTTCCATCCTCTATCAGGTAGGTATTGGCATGACCGCCTCTGATGATATGAACAGGCATGCTTATACTATACTATAGTTTTTAAGGGAAAGTTTTTAGAAATTCCGATCTTAAAGGCTTGAAAAAATTCTCAATCCCTAAATCCCTTCAATTATATCATATACTTTACTGAGGGCCTTTTTAAGTTCAGATACCTTTGTTCCACCCCCCTCTGCCATATCTTTTTTTCCACCACCTTTTCCGCCAACTAAGACAGACAGATCTTTTATAATCTTTCCTGCATTGAACCTATCTGTCAGATCAGGCGTGACCCTGCACAGCAAAAATACCTTCCCGTTTCCCCTGGCACCAAGAACGATTATCCCAGATTTAAGTTTATCCCTTAAATGGTCACCAAATTCCCTCAGGTCTTTTGGGTTAGCAGTTGTCACCTCATGACTTATAATCCTGATTCCGTTTATCTCCTTGACAGTATTGATTAAATCCTCTGACTGTTTTCTTAAAAGTCTGGCCTTGAGAGATTCTATCTTGCGGTCTTTTTCTTTCTGATCCCCGATTACATGTTGAACCTTTTTGGCAAGTTGATCAGGAGTGGTTTTAAGGAGGCTGGAGATGTTTTTTAGATTATTCATTTCTTTTTGTATTTCCCTAATGGCACCCTCTCCAGTAAATGCCTCAATTCTCCTTATACCCGATGCAACTGCCCCTTCGCTAACAAGAAAGAAGACACCTATATCTCCTGTTGCGGTAACATGAGTCCCCCCACAGAGTTCCTTACTAAGACCATCCCCGATGGTAACGACCCTCACCTGATCGCCATACCGTTCTTCAAACAGGGCAATTGCTTCTTGTTTAAAGGCCTCATCTCTTGGCATTATCTGGGTCGTTACAGGATAATTCTTTTGTATATTGAGGTTTACCAGCATCTCTATCTCTTTTAATCTCTCAGGCATTATCTGTGCAAAATGGGTGAAATCAAATCTCATCCTTTCAGACCCCACGTGAGATCCTGCCTGTTTAACATGCTCTCCCAGGGTTTCCCTCAATGCAGCCTGAAGGAGATGGGTCGCTGTATGATTGTGTGCAATATTCCGCCTCCTTCTTTCATCAACCATGGCCTCGACTATATCACCTGAAGAGATCATACCTTCAATAATCTTTCCTTTATGAATAATCAGGCTCGTTGGATACTTGATGGTATCTACAACCTCAATCCTCAGATTATCATTACCTATCCATCCAGTATCCCCAACCTGACCACCGGATTCACTATAAAATGGGCTTTGATCCAGGATAATTTCTACTTGTTCCCCTCTGACTGCTGAATTAACCTCTTTACTGTCCCGCCTCAGCGGATCTCCGACCTTGAGGAGAGAGATAACCTTCCCTCGTGCCTTTAACGTTTCATAGCCTAAAAATTTACACTCCAGCCCTCTTGAATCCAACATTCTATAGATTTCGGGTATTTCTTCCTCTCCGCTGCCCTTCCAGCTTCTTTGAGAAGCTGCCCTTTGCTCTGCCATAGCCTGATCAAATCCCCCAAGGTCTACCCTAAAACCCTGCTCCTGAGCTATATCCTCTACCAGGTCTGGGGGAAAACCAAAGGTGTCATAGAGCCTGAAAACTAAGCTACCAGGAATAATGGACTTCTCCTTTGACCGTAATCCATCCATCTCTTCCTTTAAAAGGGAGAGGCCATGGAATAGTGTGTCTTCAAACCTTTTCTCCTCATTAATCACCACCTCATCAACAAATCTTCTGGATTGCCCTAACTCCAGATAGTCATGGCCCATTACATCAATAACCTTATCTGTTAAACGATGAAGAAATGGGCCTTTCAGGCCAAGAACCTGGCTGTATCGTATGGCCCGCCTGATTATTCGCCTGAGCACATAACCCCTGCCCTCATTTGAGGGCATAATACCGTCAGCAATCAGGAATGCAACAGCCCGACTGTGGTCTGCAATTACCTTGAAGGAGATATCATTTTTTTTATCCTGGCCAAATTTTGAACCAGCAAACTCCTCGGTGAGTGAAATAATATCAGAGAATAGGTCTGAATCGTAGTTTGAATAGCCACCCTGCAAAACCGCAGCCAATCTCTCCAGACCCATACCTGTATCTATATTTGGGTTAGGAAGTGGGGTAAGATTGCCATTTGTCTCTCTATTGTACTGGGTGAAGACAAGGTTCCATACCTCGAGGTACCTGTCACAGTCACAACCTACTTTACAGGTGGGCTTACCACAGCCTATCCCCGGGCCTTGGTCAATATAAATCTCAGAGCATGGGCCACATGGACCTGTCTCTCCCATTGACCAAAAATTGTCCTCTTCTCCAAATCTAATGATCTTATCATGAGGTAAGCCTATTTTCTGTGACCAGATTTTGTTTGCCTCGTCATCATCTTTATAGATTGATACCCAAAGCTTTTCTTCTGGTAGACCATACTCTACAGTCAGGAGCTCCCATGCCATATCAATGGCCTCTTCTTTGAAATAGTCACCAAAGGAAAAGTTACCAAGCATTTCAAAGAAGGTATGGTGCCTGTTAGTATAGCCAACCTGATCAAGATCATTGTGTTTTCCTCCAGCCCTGACACATTTCTGGGAGCTAGCTGCTCTTATATATGACCTTTTTTCAAGACCAAGGAATAGATTCTTAAACTGGACCATGCCGGCATTTGTAAAAAGCAGTGTCGGGTCATCCTTAGGAACAAGAGATGAGCTTTTTACTATCTCATGACCATGATCTTTAAAATAGTGTAGAAATTTTTCTCTGACTTTTCTACTTTCCATAGTTACTCGAAATTTGAAATTTGAAACTGGAAGTAAAAATCTTTCTTTAGATTTTTTTCCTGTCCATAGGGCAATTTTTTATTATTTGATACTTGACACTTGAAACTTGGGAAAATTCGGCCTGCCCGCCGGACGGCAGGCGCGTCTGGGCCAGGGAATTAATCTTTTTTTAGACATAGATAAACTTCCTTATTTATCCAGTTTCCAGTTTCGAGCCCGCCTTGGTGCGACTTCCCGAAATACACGGTTGGGATTGTAATATTTCGGGGGCAAGCGTTATGCAATTCAAACCTTTCAATCCAGGTCTGGGCCAGGGTTTCCAGTTTCAACTAGGCCAAGCTTTTCCTTCACCCTGCCAGAGATATCTTTCATTATATCAGAATGTTCGACCAGAAATCTTCGAACATTTTCCCTTCCCTGACCAATCCTTTCTTCATTAAATGAGAACCAGGCGCCGCTCTTCTCAATTATATCTAATCCAACACCCAAATCTATTATGTCTCCCTCCTTTGATATCCCGCTACCGTAGATAATATCAAACTCGGCTGTCCTAAAAGGAGGGGCAATCTTATTTTTTACTACCTTAACCCTTGTTCTACTTCCTATTTTTTTGTCACCCTCTTGTATGGATGAAATCCTTCGAATATCAAGGCGCTGGGTGGCATAAAACTTGAGTGCATTTCCGCCGGTAGTAGTCTCTGGGTTGCCAAAGAACACCCCGATCTTCATCCTGATCTGATTTATAAAGATAACGCATGTCATTGATTTGTGAATGGTTGCTGCCAATTTTCTGAGGGCTTTTGACATCAATCTCGCCTGCAATCCAATCTGCTGGTCTCCCATTTCGCCTTCTATCTCCGCCCTTGGAACAAGTGCTGCGACAGAATCAATAACCAAGACATCCATAGCCCCGCTTCTCACCAGGATTTCAGCTATATCCAGCGCCTGCTCACCACTGTCTGGTTGGGAGACAAGAAGATCATCAACATCTACTCCCAGTCTTCTGGCATAGGCCAGATCGAGGGCATGCTCGGCGTCTATAAAGGCAACCATCCCATCCTTGGCCTGGGCTTCTGCAAGAATGTGGAGGGCCAGGGTTGTTTTTCCTGAGGCCTCTGGACCAAAGATCTCTATCACTCTCCCCCTTGGCACGCCACCCAGACCAAGGGCATGGTCCAGGGCAAGTGAGCCTGTGGAGATGACAGGAATATCTATTAATGCGCCATCTTGCCCCATCTTCATTATAGAGCCCCTTCCAAATTGTTTTTCAATCTGGGAGATAGCCAGATTGACAGATTTATCTTTCTCTGAATCTATTGACATTATAATCCCCCTTTTTTTATCGAAAGTATTACCGATTTTTATACTGCTTTAATAACTATTCTGCCACAGATTTACGCTGATTATCGCTGATATTATCTAAGAATAATATCTGTGATTTCTTTGTATTTAAACCTATCCGCGTTCATCTGTGTGAATCTGCGGCCCTCAATGGCCAAGCAGCCATTTTTGTATAAATTGGGCCATCTGGTTTAAGATCGCTTTTAAATAGAATAAGTTCATCCAGGTATTGCAGATCACTACTAATATCATGATATCTATCAATAATCCATTTCAACTCCTCATCTTTATTTGATGGACCTTTAAAACGGCCAATTGTTAAGTGCGGTCTATATGGCCTTTTTTCTTCCTTTAAGCCTAACACCTTTAATTCTGCCTGCAATTCGTCCCGGAATTTTGACAATCTTTCTATTTCTCCATTAAGGCCGACCCAGATGACCCTTGGTCTCCTCCAATTGGGGAATACTCCAACCCCATTGATCCTGATTTTGAATATGGGAAACCTTTTAACCGCCGAATTTACCTTTTCTTTTATATCATCTATTTTATCTTCATCAACAGATCCAAGAAAGATTATAGTGAGATGAATGTTGTCTACCTTAACCCACCTCACAGGTATTCTTGTTTTTTGTAATTCTGTGGAGATTGTCCTGATTTGTTCTCGAATCTCAGGTGCAAGCTCAAATGCCATGAATGAACGGATACCCATTTAGATATCTCCTTACCCAGTCAAGGGCCATCTCTGAGGTATTAAGCTTAATTTTCTCTCTCTCTCCTGAAAAGCGGTATTGTCCAGAGAATATTTTGCCATTTATAGATAGGCCAATAAAGACAGTACCAACTGGTTTATCTTCTGTTTCTCCTAAAGGTCCTGCAATCCCAGTTACAGCAAGGCCCATGTCTGTTTTTACGATTTTCTTAATCCCTTCTGCCATTTCTCTTACCGTTTGATCGCTGACAGCCCCATATGAATCTATGGTCTGTTGCTTTACGCCGAGCATCTCGACCTTGGATCTATTACTATAAACAATTACCCCCCCCTCAAAATACTGAGAACTCCCTGATATAGATGTAAGCCTGTGACCAACCAGACCGCCCGTACATGATTCAGCCACAGATAGAGTCATCTTCCGCTCCTTTAGCAACTCTCCTACTACAGACTCCATGCTTTTATCATCGGATGCAAAGATATAATGTCCTAAAAGGTTTTTGATCTTCTCCTCCGTCCTATTTAATTCCCTTTCAATCTCAGCATTCTTTTTACCCTGGACTGTAATAGTGATATGGTTTTCAGGGAATGCGGGATAAAAGCCAAACATTGCCTTTTTAACTTTATCACTGAGGCCTTTAAAGGTGTCTGCAATATCGGATTCACTCAATCCATAGACTTTAAGTATCCTGTGACGCGGGACAGTAGACGGTCTGCGCTTTCGAAGAATATCGGGAATAACAAACCTATTCATCAACTCCCTCATCTGCTCAGGCACACCTGGCAGCAAATAGATAAGGCAGTCTCCTTCAGATAATGAAAAGCCGCACATCTCTCCTTTAGGATCTAAAACCTTTGCCCCTCTAGGAAGCCAGGCTAATTTTTCTAAGGAGGGAGACGAGGTTAGGCCTAATTTTTTTATATTATCCTTTATGTGATCGAAAACAGTATGATTAAAGACAAGGGGCCTGTTCAAGGTTTTGGATGCTATCTCGGTGGTTAGATCATCTTCAGTGGGGCCTAATCCCCCAGTAACAATTATAAAATTGGACCTTTTTACAGCCGACCTCAGCACAGAAGAAACTGTATCGAAGTTGTCACCTACAGTTGTAATTTCATTTACTTCAAGACCATTGGATAAAAGACAACCAGATGCGTACCAGCCATTAAGGTCTCTGGTTTTCCCTGAGATCAGTTCATCACCTATGATTATGATCTCTGTTTGCACGATTTTCTCAATTTTAAGTTCCTAATCCCCAAATTCCTCAATTCCTCAATTCCTCAATCCCTCAATCCCTCAATCCCTCAATTTTTACCCCGTGAAATGGCTTTTTGTTTCTATTTCACTGGGGCCTAAATTCCTAAATCTCCAAATCCCCACATCCCATCAATTAAGCATGTATAGAAGGAGCCTTAAAGATAGATGGGCATAAACACCGGCCACCAGATCGTCAAGCACAACCCCAATTCCTCCCTTTAACTTATTTTCTATTTTCTTTATCGGAGGTGGTTTAAGAATGTCAAAAAACCTAAAGAGAAAAAACCCTGCTATTAGGGTTAACCAGGTAAAGGGGATAAAGATAATAGTTAACAAAAATCCGGCTATCTCATCAATAACTATCTCCCTTGGATCAGTCCT
>CAYTDY010000118.1:0-7411 GCA_964436665.1 uncultured Desulfobacteraceae bacterium | reverse complement strand
AGGAGGGGCGATGAGCAAAAGGGTTTTTGGTTATGAGCTGATCATGGACCTTTACGATTGCGATCTTGGAGTGATGCGTTCTAAAAAGAAATTGGCTGAATATATCGACAAACTCTGCCTCCTTATCGACATGGAAAAATACGGCAAAACCCTGATCGAGCATTTCGGGACCAGAAAACCTCATACGAAGGGTTATTCGCTCTTGCAGTTCATCGAAACGAGTTCGGTTACCGGCCACTTCAGTGACCACTGGCGCATTTCTTATATTAATATATTTTCCTGTAAATCGTTTGATCCGGCAGTTGCGAAAAGATTTACCAAAGAGTTTTTCAAGGCAAAATCGGTAAAGGCGCGGTTTATCACGCGATAAGCAGGGGGTCGGAAAATGGAAATCAAGGCAATTGATGGTAATTTTAAAAAAGAGGTATTGAAATCCGAGTTGCCAGTCCTGGTCGACTTTTGGGCCGAGTGGTGCGCTCCTTGCCACATCGTTGCGCCGGCGGTCGAAGAAATCGCTAGGGCGTATAAAGGGAAATTAAAAGTTTGCAAGTTAAACGTGGATGACGCACCTAAGACCGCTTCCAGCTACGATATCATGAGCATACCGACATTGGCGATTTTTAAAAACGGAAAGGTCGTGGATAAAATTGTAGGCGCGCTGCCTAGGGCAGAACTTGAAGCTGCGATCAAGCCTCACATTTGATAATCATTTGGACTTCAGAGAAGCCTCGGGGAGTCCGTATTATGGATTTTAAGCAGATTGAAGAAGCAAGAAAGATATTAGGGCTGGATGAAGAGGCGAGTGCGGAAGAGATTGCAAAAGCCTTCAGGAATCTGGTCCTTAAATACCATCCTGATAGATGCAAGGGAAAAGATAAGAAGCGCTGTGAAGAGATGTTTAAAAAGATAAATCACGCGAAGGACATTATCGGAAGTTATTGCGCAAATTACCGCTATTCCTTTAAAGAGAAAGAGGTCAGGAAAAACACCATGTCAAAGGAAGAATACGAGCATCTTAAAAGATTTTATGATGGTTGGTTGGGGGATTTGGATTTATGATTTCTTTGACTGCGCTTGAGGGTCATCCTGAGCGACCGAAGGGGGTCGAAGGATGAGTGATGTTTTCGATAAATATTATAAGAAATATGACGGTTGGTATGACAAGCATAAAGTCGCATTTTTGTCAGAACTGGAGACGATAAGAAAGGTTTTGCCGAAGAATAAAAGGGGGCTTGAAATCGGCGTGGGCACAGGCAGGTTCGCCGTCAGCTTGGGCATTGCCACGGGGATAGACCCTTCGCGCAACATGCTTGAGGTTGCTCAAGGCAGGGGCGTGAATGTCCGGGTGGGGCTTGGTGAAAATCTCCCCTTTTTGGAGGAAGCCTTTGATTACGTGGCGATTATCATTACCTTGTGTTTCGTAAAAAAACCAAAAAAAGTTTTGGAAGAGGCGCGCCGCGTCTTAAGAAAAGACGGCAGAATAATAATCGGAATAGTAGACAAAGAAAGCTTTCTGGGTAAATTTTACCGTAAGAAGAAAAGCGTATTTTATAAACAGGCAAGATTCTTAAGCGTGAAGGAAGTGACGGACTTGCTTAAGGAAGCGGGCTTTGCTTCCTTTTCTTATTTTCAGACCATCTCTGTTTTACCCGACCGGATGATCTCCGTCGAGAAGCCCAGGAGAGGCTTCGGCAAAGGCGGATTTGTGATAATTTCAGCAAGGAAAACGCGATGAAAGGGTAACGCGTGGGTCCTGTTCTTGAGCAAACCGGCTGTTGCCGGGGGATACGCCTTCGGTATATCAGGTAACTTTATCAGCAGAAAAACGGAACGTTGCGACAAACCGCCCTGTTCGACGACGGTGTTTGCAAAAGATAATAGAATTAAGTAAGAAAACGAAATGACCCAGACAAAAAGAGTGGTCTCTATTGGATGTTCCGGATGTGGTGCATTAGCCGCTCTCATGCTAAAAAAATTAGAACCCTCTCTTGAGGTAACTATAATTCGGGAACCACAGGAAAGGGGCTTATTGACAAGATGCGCGACACCTTATATCTGTTGTGGCGATGTAATGGTGGATGCTTCCTATAAGGACGACAGCATATTTATTGAGAAAGAAATAAAATTGGTAAATGTAAGAGCTGTGGGGATAAATAGAAAAAAAAGAATAGTTACGACGGCTGACGGGAATACCTATTCATACGACAAGCTGGTTTTAGCGTCTGGTGCAAAACCTTTCATACCTTCCATCCCAGGGGTTGACTTACCAGGGGTGTTTACTCTTCGCACAAGCGATGACGCGGTCGATATTCTCAATTGGATAAATTCAAGGCGAGTAAGAGATGTCGTTCTTTTGGGTGCAGGCGCGATAGGCATTGAAGAGGCCTATCTGCTTTCCCGCCAAGGGCTGAAAGTTACGCTTGTGGAAATGCTCAGGAATGTCATGCCGAATGTTCTAGATCCGGATATGGCCGAGGAAGTACAGGCCTATATGGAGAAAAGGGGAGTGCAGCTTGGGTTAAATCAGAAAGTGACCGCGGTCAATGGAAAAGACAGCGTGGAAAGCGTGACTTTGGCTTCGGGCGAACAGATAAACTCAAGTATGGTTATTATCTCTATAGGCGCACGCTGTAACGTTGAATTAGCCAAAGATGCCGGGTTAGAACTGGGTGAGTTTGGCTTAAAGGTTGATCAGAATTTACAGACCTCAGACAGTGATATATACGCTGGCGGAGATCTTATAGAATACCAAAGTCACGTTACGGGTAAGCCGGTACTCGGCCAGTTACGCCCGAATGCGGTGATTGCCGGTAGAGTTATAGCCAAGAATATTTTAGGTTTCAACATAAAATTCCCGCCTTTGATCAATAGTTTCTGTACCAAATTCTTCGACAAGTCTATCGCAGGAGCCGGTGTCACTGAACTGGAGGCTAAAAAGGAAGGCATTGAGGTAGCCATAGGAAAGGAGAAGTCTATCAGTAAACATTCCATGATGCGAGAGCGAAAGCCTTATGTCGTGAAGCTGATATTCGACAAAAAGAGCCAAAGGTTAATAGGCGGGCAGATAGTCAGTGACGCTGAATGCCCGGTAAAACAAATCGATGTAATTGCCTTGGCAATAAGATGCGGCCTGAAGGTTTTGGATTTGACTACTTTGAGATGTGCCGGTCAGCCGGAGATATCTTCTGATCCAGGCAGGGAACCAATAGCGTTGGCTGCTGAAAATGCTTTTGCCGTATTATATAATAAGTAAAAAACGAAAACGAAAATTAAAATTATAATGATTTTCGATAATACGAGTACGGTCTTGAATCAAGAAACGGAAGAAGAATTTTTAAAAAGAAAGGCGGTTGATTTTTTTTCTCTTTTGTATAAACATATTCTAATATTTGAATATAGATAGGATTTAAATGAATAATGTAGAAGGCAGGAAAATTTCCGATTTTTTTAATGCCCTTTCCCATCCGGTCCGCGTTGAGATAGTTGTAGAACTATTAAAAGGGGAAAAGTGTGTCAGCGATATAAAGGAATTATTGAAGGTCAGACAGCCGAATATTTCCCAACATCTGTCTGTTTTGAAATCAGGCGGCATTGTAGATTGGCATCGGGAAGGCAAAAGGAAATGTTATTTTTTGAAAAATCCGCGTTTGATGGATGATATTTTAAGCGCGTTGAAGAAAAACAAAATGCGTTATTTTGAATGGAAGTAGGCGTTTAGCATTGGAGGATAAAGGGTGCATCGAGATGTAGTGATAATAGGAGCGGGTCCGGCAGGCCTAAGCGCAGGCATACAGGCCGGTCATTATGGGTTGGATTCATTAATTATTGAGGAGAATATTCCCGGCGGTTTAGCTGCGGAAATCCCTTTGTTAGAGAATTATCCGGGTTTTAGCGAAGGGATTACTGGCGGGAGCTTGATTGATAAGATGGTCGGAGAATGCAAGGGGACCGGAATCGAAATACGTCCATTTGAAAAAGTTCTCAATTTGAATCTTGAAAATAAAGAAAAATTAATAGAAACAGATAAATCTAAATATACAGCCGATTACGTAATTATCGCTTCGGGAAGACATCCGAAGATGCTTGGTGTGCCAGGCGAAAGTGAGCTGCGCGGCAAAGGGGTTAGCTATTGCGCGGTATGCGATAGCGCCTTTTTTAGAAATAGAAAGGTAACTGTAATAGGAGAAGGCAGAACGGCAGCAGAGGTCGCACTATACCTGGCTGAATCGGCGTCGGCAGTGGTTTTGATATGTTTGAAGCCCAGAATAGAAGCGGAGAAGATTCTTGTAGAAAGGCTGGCAGGGCGAAAGATAGATGTTTTAATTAACATGGAAGTAAAAGAAATCAAAGGAAATATGAAAGTAAAAAGTGTCGTTTTGTCCGATAAGAAAACAAATGATACCAAAGCAATAGAGACCGACGGCGTATTTTTTCAGTTAGAAGAGGTCCCTAATAGTCAATTAGCAGAGAAGGCCGGAATAAGATTAAATGAAAAAGGCTATATTATTGTTGACGAAAGAGGCAAAACGAATATTGAGGGTATATATGCAGTTGGCGATGTGACGAGTCATCCGCTAAAGAGGATCATAACCGCTGCTGCCCAGGCGGCTGTTGCCGTTAATGATATATTTGAGAAAATAAGCTAAGAATGGTACGCGAGAAGAAGGAAAAGCGAATAGGAATTTTTATCTGCCATTGCGGTAAGAATGTTGCCGGCGGTGTGGATATAAAGGCCTTGATCGAGAGTTCAAGAGGGCTTGAGGGCGTTGTTTTTGTTGAAGATAATAAGTTTTCTTGCTCTGAAGAAGGACAGATTGCCATTCAGGATGCCGTAAAAAATAATGATTTGGACAGAATTGTTGTTGCCGCCTGTGACCCCGGTTTGCATCTCTTGACTTTTCAACGATGCGGGCAGAAATTAGGAATAGATCCTGCATTTGTGGATTTAATTGATATCAGAAAATGGACTATGTTCGGCAGTCCAAATAAGGTTGATGAAAAACAGGCCTTAGATAATTCCGAAAGGATTATCGAGCAGGCTGTAAAAAGGATGCGTTTAAAGCGGATAATTCCCAAGGTTACCGTAAAGGTCAACCCGTCGGTTGTGGTGATTGGAGGAGGGGTGGCCGGATTAGAAGCGTCGTTAGATTTAGCGGATAAAGGATATAGAGTACACCTTGTAGAACGATTGCCGACTATCGGAGGGAAAATGGCATTGCTCTATAAAGTGTTCCCTACAAATGACTGCGCGCCTTGCATATTAGCCCCCAAGACCGCATATGCCAATATCCATCCGAATATAAATTTATTGACACATTCAGAGGTGACAAATGTAGAAGGCCACATAGGCAATTTCGGCATTGTAGTCAATCAGAATCCCAGATATGTCGATGAAAAGAAATGTACCGGCTGCGGGTTGTGCATTGAGAAATGTCCTGCAAGGGTGGCTGATAATGAATATTCAAGAGGTTTGAGCGATCGTAAGGCAATATATATACCTTATGATCAAGCCATACCCCGGAAAGCGGTTATAGACAACCAAAATTGTCTTTATTTTCAGAAAGGGTCTTGTAGGTTATGCGAGAAGGCCTGTCCTGCTTCAGCAATAGATTTTAAACAGGAGCCTAAAACAATAGAGTTGAAGGTAGGCGCCATTATCGTGGCTACGGGTTTTGATGAATATAATCCCGTCCGGAAGACCGAATACGGATACGGCCGATACGGCAATGTTATCACTCAATTTCAGCTGGCAAGACTTTTGGATATAGACGGGCCTACAAGAGGCAGGCTTTTAAGGCCTACGGACAAAAAGGAGCCACGTAGTATTGCGATGATTCAGTGCGTGGGTTCACGTGATGAAAACGCAAACGGATATTGTTCTTCTGTTTGTTGCATGTATGCGCTAAAGCACGCCCAGATAATAAAAGAAATGGTATCGCCGGATGCTCAAGTTTACATCTCTTATATAGACATGCGTACTACAGGGAAGGGATTTGAAGAATATTACAAGCGCACGAGAGAAATGGCCGTTAATTTCATTCATGGGAGGCCCGGTGAGGTTATCGAGAATAATGAGACAAAAAACCTTATTTTGAAAGTCGAAGATTCTGATATAGGCGAGCTTCTTAGGTTGGAAGTAGATTTGGTTGTATTGTCTTGCGCGACTATTCCCGCTAAAGGCACAAAACAGCTTGCGGAGCTTTTGCGTATAAATTTGGATGAAAACGGCTTTTTCAGGGAAATTCATCCTAAGCTTCGGCCTGTAGAGACGAATAGAAGGGGTGTTTATATCTGCGGTTCGGCGCAGGGACCTAAAGATATTCCTGATTCAATCGTTCAGGCAAAGGCAGCTGCTTCTTGCGCTGATAGTGAATTGAGAAAAGGCGAAATACAGCTTCCCGAATCTATTGTGAAAAAAGAAAAGGCAAATTAAGGAGGTAATGACCATGGCAGAGGTTTATGTAGAGGAATTTATGTCGCCCGGATGTGTCGGCTGTCCGATAGTAAAGGAGATGCTTAAAAGTTTATCCGAAGAATTAGGCGGCGAGATAACAGTAGAAGAAGTGGATATTACCGTTGATACCACGAGGGCCGCCCAATATGGAGTTATGTCTGTTCCTGCCATAGCTATCAATGGTGAGCTTAAATTTATGGGGGTGCCCAAAAAAGAGGAGCTAAAAAAAGCGCTTATGGAGGAATCGAAGAAGGATGAATAAAGCTAAAAACATGTTTGAATTTAAAAAACAGATTTCTGCATCAGAGCTCGACACCAATTTTAAATCCGATGTTTTAACACATCCTGATACAGAGGGTTTAAATGCCTGTTTTAGCTGCGGAACCTGTTCGGCAGGTTGCCCTATTCATGAAGTATTCCCAGAGTACAATCCGAAAAAATTAGCCAAGATGGTAAGATTGGGAATGAGAAAAAATGTTCTGAGCAGCCCTCATATCTGGTATTGCGCTACCTGTCATAATTGTGAACAGCGCTGTCCTCAGAACGTTAAGTTTTTCAGTATTTTGAATGTCTTGAAAAATATGGCTGCTGAAGAAGGTTATGCGCCGCCGAGCTGGGTTGAACAGACAAGGCAAGTCATGAAAACAGGCATAGTTTTTGCTACCGAGGAGGATTGGATCAAGGAAAGAGAAAGGCTTTCCCTGCCTTCCTTAAAGGGAACTCGGGAAAAGGTCAGAAAAATAATCGAGCAGACCGGGATTGATAAAATTAAACCAAGAGTTGATCCAGAATGAGTACATATGCTTTATTTTTAGGTTGTACTACTCCTACAAAAGTTATTCAATACGAACTTGCTTCCAGATGGGTTTGTAAGTGTTTCGGGATTGAATTAATCGACATCGAAGATTTTGTTTGTTGTGGCATTAATCAGGTTAATCTAAGTGTAGAGGCAGGGCT
>CAYTDY010000117.1:0-7434 GCA_964436665.1 uncultured Desulfobacteraceae bacterium | reverse complement strand
TATTTTCTCAATATATTTATAATCTTGAAAATCTGAGTCCATCTGCGTCCAAAAGCAATTTCCTATACTAAGAATTTAGATTGCTTCGTCGCTATAGCTCCTCGCAATGACATTGAGTCGCAGATCTTGTCATTGCGAGCAAGGCGAAGCAATCTCAAAAAAGGAATTTCCTATACAACTAAATTACCTTGCTTGCTTTTTAAAGCTCACAAAGATAGGATTGGAAACAAGTGTTCCATACCCATGTAAATCCATCCTGTAATATATCTTCTCTCCTGGTTTGAGATACTTATCCTCAAAATCAATCTCCATGGGTAATTCCCCTTCAAAACTCTCAATTACCTCTCCAGATCTTATTAACCTTACCTTAACACGATTCTTTGTAATTTCAACTGCTGAAAGGGAAACTTTTATCCTTGGGTTACCTTTTAATATTACCTCATCCCCTGAAATACCCTTAATTTCCCCTTTTAAGGTGCAAACAGAAAATTCATCGAGTTTAGCAATCCGTGGATAATTTCCCCGACAGGCATACATCCTTCCATTTTTCATGGCTTCTAATATTTCTTTTTTGGTCTTTTTATGAACAAAAAAAACAGTGGGGAAATTCCCAAGCTTTTCTCCTGCATCACCTTCCTTATGAAAATCTGCCGTGGATATTCCCCAAGCAGGCCTATCTCTTTTCCCATTGCAATACTCTATGAGAACCCTATCCCAAAGATTGCCTGGCTCTGTAACTGTTATATTCTCCCCATACAAGGCAGCAAATCCTGTATAACCTTGAGATTCCTCCAGAACCTCGGGATAGGGAGGTGTATTTACAAAAATCGGCCCCATTTTCCGGACACCAGATTTTGTCTCAGGGTAATTCCAGAAGGTCAACCCCCCTCTTGAATTCACATAATCTATTAAAACCTGATAGGGGGCTATACCCTGGTCGCCATGATACTGATCAAAGGGGGAACTTCTAAAAGGGTTAGTGTTGATAATGAATAAGAGAGATAAAACAGCTATTATTATACCAGATATCCTATAAATACCTTTCCATCTTAGTAAAAAGATACCAAGGATAAGAGGAATAAAAAAGATAAAAACAACAGGAAAAAAAGTTGCTATGAATCTGGTTGAAAAACCATTGTGAATTATTGGGAGATCCAGGTAATCTTCAGCATTTTCAAATCCAATTATTAAAATCCGTCTTTCATGGTTATGGGCGGTGAGGTTTTTTCTAAAATGGGAGCCTGTCCAGTAATAAAAAGGGGCTGTCTCTGATCCTGGTATTATGATCATCTCAGGATACTTTTCTTCCACTTTCCTGATTCCATTCAGATAATTTTCTGCCCCTCCTTTATTAATTGAATTTAGTTCAACCCTTCTCCTCAAAATATTTCTGAAAGGGAAAAGGCCATATTCCATAGCCATCCGGTCATGGTCATTGATAAACAGCACACTAAATCCCCTCTTCTTTGCTAACTTCACAAGAGATTCCAGATCGTAAGCCCCGTCACTAAAGGTCGTGCGAAGGTCAATCAAACCGGCAACCTGCTGATAATCAGCGCAAAGAGATTCTGCTACCCAGAAGGTAAAAAGAATGACAGAGAAGACTACAAAAAAAGCTATACTTTTAATAAACCCATGTGAACCCATCAACTCACCTTAAAGAACCTTTTTCTTCTTTAACAATTCGAGGTATAATTGATCAATCTTTTGCACCATAGAATCCAGGCCATAATTTATGGCGATTTTCTTTCCTTTTTCTCCCATTTCTTTTCTTTTTTTTGGATTTTTTAGGAGGAATTCTATGCCGGAAGCCAATGCTTTGGGATCTGCCACCGGGACAAGCAGCCCATTTTCACCTTGAATAATCAGATCAGGGATTCCGCCAACATTGCTGGCAACAATAGGTTTTCCAAGGGCCATTGCCTCAACAAGAACCTTTCCCATTCCCTCATTTAATGAGGGCAGCACAAATATATCAAATATGGAAATCACTTCGGCTACATCTGGGCGCCAACCCAAAAACCTCACATTTTTTCTTATACTTAATTCAGAGGCCATCTTTTCAAGTTCCTCCTGAAGTTCACCATCACCTAAAAAGAGAAAATTAATATCGGGTTTGGTGGCCACAATCTCTTTTGCCGCCTCAATCAGGTATCTGTGTCCCTTTATAGATATAAGCCTGCCCGCAGTTCCCACCACAAAAGCATTACCAGGTATCCCTAAATTTCTTTTCATTTCAGCAGAATCAATAGATACATTAAAAAATTTATCCAGATCAACCCCGCTATGTACAGGTAAAAACTTATCTTCTGAGGCTATTTTAAATCTAAGATGATCCTTTTTTTCCTGTTCAGTCAGTGTAATTATTTTATCTGTTATATGTGCTGTCAATCTTTCCAAAAAGATATAGAATGATGTCTTCCATTTGTTGAAGTATCCCCAGAACACATGACCGTGCGGTGTATGAATGATGACAGGAATTTTAGCCAAACAGGCTGCCCACCTTCCCAAAACGCCTGCCTTTGATGTATGGGTATGAACAATATGAGGTCGTTCTTCCCGGAAGATTTTTACTAAAGTCACAAAGGCCTTGAAATCATAAAAAAGGTTAATCTTTCTAACTAATTCAGGAATTTTTACTATCTTCACCCCATTCCTTTTCGCTTCGGCTAAGTTATTTTCCACAGCCTGAGCTTCTTTGGCTCCCAAATCAGATTCTATAGAAAGCCCCTTGGCTAAAATTACCCTATATCTATCTTTATCCAGGTATCTGATGGTCAAAAAAGTATTTTCTGCAGATCCTCCTTTATCAAATCGGGTAATGATATGTATGACCTTTATCTTTTCCAACTTTAACCGTTTTCCCTCTTATATTAGCATGCAGCATTCAGGCTAATATATCCTATTCCTGAAAAATCCAATTCAACCTCTATTAAATTTCAAACAATTTTTCTGTAGAATCAACATTCTTCTCCCATGAATAATTTTCTTCTACAAAGGCTCTGCATTGCGAAGAGACATTCTGCCAGAATTCGGGATTATTTTTAAATTGCTGGCAGGTTTCAATAATCATTGCTGCCATTGATTCTGGTTTGGTATCTTTAAAGAGATATTTATCGTCCAGCTTGCCTAAAATCTCCACTGTCCCTCCTACCGGCGTTCCCAACACAGGAACACCTGAAGCCAATGCTTCCAAGGTAATTAAACCAAAGCCTTCCAGTTCTATAGTGGGAAGTATAAAAATATTGGCCATTCGATAATAATCAGGAAGTTCTTCTTCCGGGATAAAGCCAGCAAATTTAATGTAATTTTCTACACCCAGTTTTTGGCTCAATGAAATAAGGTCATTTTTGAGTGGCCCCTTTCCACCCAGAACAAGATAAATGTCGGGTATCACTTTAACTACCTCTCTAATGGCATATATAAGATTTTCTAACCCCATCCTGGGCTCCAGATCTCTTAATGTAAACAATATGATTTTTTTCTTGGGAATGTTCAGACGTCGCCTGATTTCTATTTTATCAATGGTTGGATAAAATCTCTGCAAATCAACCCCACCTGGAATAATTACAATTTTTTCTGAGGAAATTTTATAAATATTTAATAATTTCTCATGAGTAAATCGGCTAAGAACAGCAATTTTATCTGATGCATTCAGCACTTTTCTTTCAATAAATTTTCTTGCCTGAATATTCAAAAAATATAAAGCTCTCCCAATAATACCCATTGGCCTCGGATTCCTTGATCTGAACTCCTCGAATGAGAGGGAATGGCAGGTATAGATTTTTTTTACTCTCTTACTGGCAGACGAACGGATAACAGCAAAGGCAGAAAAGGGTTGGTGAAAATTAATGCAGTCAAAGGAATATTGATTTTGGAGAGACTCAAAGAGTCTTTTGCAATATAACAGAGTAGATTTAAAAAAAAACAAGGCATTTCTTTGGTCAACATCGTATCTCCATTCTCTAACGCCTTGAATGACTTCCTGATTTGATTTATGGTCTTGCAATTTATGGGTGAGGATATAAATATTATGCCCACTATTTGATAATCGGGTGCTCTGCTCAAACAAAACCCTTTCCGCACCCGAAATTGGCTCACTTATTGAAACATCTGAAACGAATAAAATATTCAAGGTTTAGACCTTTAACCCCAAAGCCTTAAATTAGACCCATTTTTTGGTGAATACTTTGGAATGTTCATGAATTATCAATTTTTGTGAATAATAAAATACCTTTTGTGACTCTTGTTAAGCAAGGTGTCCCTGTTCCAATACTTTAATTTTATTACAGACAAGCATATTAAAATCGTCAAGAAAAGAGGTTTTAATCCAGTTCCGATGATCATGACCCAGAAGTTTACCCGTATCCCGGAATATTTTCTTGGGATCGGCTTTTTCTATTTTTTTAGAAATAGTTTGATAAAAATTTAACTGATCACCAAAGGCTTTTTTAATCATCGATTCATTCAGAGAGTATGCATTATTCAGGATAAACCAGGCATCAAATAAATCTCTACCCGCCTGCCGTTCAATAAAAGTAAATAATTTTTCTGTCATTAAGAAGGAAGGTTCAAGTGTGAGAACTGCTACCCCTCTTAGAGACAAAATTGTGGTTTCCAATTTTTTCTCCCTTGTGGAGACTTCAATTTTCAGACGAAAATTTCTCTCCAGCCCAACGAACCGCAGTTCCACAAGAAGGGTGAAATATTTGACCGCCTCATCTGTTATTTCCCATTTCTTCCTTTTAAAAATCCTTCTCATAATATCAAGGAGACCCTCAACGGAAGCTCCTTGAAGAATGTCATAATCTATGTCCTCAGAGTAACGTGGTAGTCCATAAAAAAGTTTCAACGCCGTTCCGCCTTTAAAGGCTATTTTTGATCCTGCCTTGGATTTAGCCAGGGCCTGCACTACTTCGATGATGATATTTTCCCTGTACTGGTTAAAAAAATCCTGTTTACTTGGTCTCATAGCTCTGTTCTCTGAAAAATTGAACCATTTTTCTTACAATGTTCGGGTAGTAGCGGCTGTAGAATTCAAGTAGTTCGCCATCAAGTTTGTTCATATCTACATCCTCCGGCAATAGGTCTACCAGGCCCTTGCTTTTCATATAAAGTGTGTCCAGGAATGCCTTTTCTGGTTCGGTAATATAAAAGTCTTCGGCTTTTACCTGACCAAAACTAAAAAGCGATATATTCATACGCCGATAGACGAACTCGGTATTATCTGCCTCACATTTATAACTCCCCAGGCCCACGGAAAAGATGATCTGGGGAACTTGGACAATCAAGCCCCAATAATTGAGCGCTGTTTCCAGGGAAATGACCGATGGTTGATAAAGGGCATTGGCAAGGGAAAAAAGAGAATATTTCCGGCTGATTAGAACATAGAGATCACGACAAAGCCGTATGAGAATGCCTCTCTCAACTAGTCTGGAAGCCTGCGTCCTGGCACTTTCTCTGGTAATATTGAATATAGCCTGAAGAGATGAAATCGTGAAAAATGGGCTATCCGTGCTTAGTAATCTGGAAATATTATTTTTAGTCATATTTAAATACAATAATAATTAATAAACAAATATGTCTATTTTTTTATATCCTACTTCAGACTATTTGTCAACCTATCACACCTATCACAAACATAGCTCCCTTTGCCCGCAATAATAGATCTCTACTATTTCTAAAAATATGGTACCCACTCCACGATGTAGTTTTATTTGTGACATAGAGATTAAAATATAAAGGTAAGTTGACCTAACTGAGATGCTTGCTGATTACAAGGTGACTATTTGAAGTTCAGGAAAATATAACTTGTAGAATCCCCTATCGGGGTTAAGAAAACGTTCCGCTTTGATAACGGCATGGCCACCTATAAGAAAATCGCTAATTATTCGTTTTCTTTTTCTGCCCGATTTTCTATAAAGACTAAAATTTTTTCCCGCCAGGAAAGCGACATTAGTATCCACAGATTACAATGACACATCTATATTTGCCAAGGCACTGTCCAATACAGATCTATCCCCAAATTGTGGAACAACCTTAGCCCAAAAACTCCCTGTTTTCACATCCATACCATCCATACCAGTGTGCCTTTTTATTCCTTTTAATGGCTCAACAGGATTTTTGACTATATCCTTAAGTTTCCAAGAAATTCAATATTCCCCTTGGCCCTTGCTTTCCGGTAGTATTTATCATCAGCTGTTATGAAAATTCCTCCCACCCTCTGGGCTAAAGAATGATAGGATGCATCATAGAAACTAACTGAGAGGTCTTCCATTAACTCAAAAATCGATTTGCAGGTTTCTTTGTCTAATTCTTTAGTTTTGAAGCGAAATCCGAGCAGTGTTTCCATCTTCTCCAGAGCTGAATCCGGGACCATTCTTCCTAAAACGTTTCCTACCTCAAATACCCACAATTCAGGCAAAACTATCTCTATATTATTATCAACCCAGGCATCCAGGATATGGATGGCCTTTTCACGATCAAGTTCGCTTTCCAGGCCAATAGCCCATTTTAGAATTACTGAAGCATCTGGTACAAATATTTCCATACTAATGGTTCATCCTCTCTTTCCTCAAGATTGAAATTATCTCTTGGGTGGAAAATTGGTTGCCTTCTCTTCTTAGACGATGAAGTCGCTCTATAGCTTGTGTTTTTCTCATTCTGTCTAACTCTTTTCTCAGTGCCTCGTTTACTATCCTGCTTCTTTGACCAGGTGGAACTAAGAGTTCAAGTTCTTTTCTCACCTTGTTTTCTATCATAAAATTAACCTTCTTAGCCGTAGATTTCATACGAACCCCCATATTTGGTGTAATCTCAATAAATATAATAGTTACACCTTTTTTATCCATCCGTCAATCTTTTTTTATTCATCATCCACAGCTCATTCCTTCTCCATATCCCCCATGAAGACATGAATATACCTCAATTTAGCAGCATTTCTCTTAAAAACCTCTCTTAACCACCATAACCTCCAATGAGGTCCCCACCAGTATCTTCCTGCAGAGTTCGTCAAATGGTTAAATGGTCTATTAGTTAAGTAGTTTTTACCATTGGAATATAAACCAAGTTCGGTAAAATTGGACACTTAACGTCTCACCATCTATGACCGGCTGATATTATTGGATGTTCTTTCCAATTTGACGATTTAACCATTTACTCATTGACAAAGTCTGGATCGCCTTCAGAGGGTTGTGAATCAAGGATAGTAATCCCAGAGAAACCCCAATCTGGCAATAGCCTTCTGATGTATCTCTGTGGAAAGGGAAAAAATAGGATATAAAAAATTAAAGATTGAAGCTCTGACACCCTTTTTTCTACCCATTATCTCCTTTGACCCAGTTCCAGAATACCGATATTTTATGGGCCACCTTATCGATCTTATACTTGCGAATATATTTCCATGAACGTTTATCTTTAAAATAGAGATACGTT
>CAYTDY010000116.1:0-7447 GCA_964436665.1 uncultured Desulfobacteraceae bacterium | reverse complement strand
TCAAAGAAAAGTGCCTAAATTTGTAAGTGTCTAAAATGAGCTAAAGTTATCGAAATGCTTGATATGAGTACCGGAATCACTTGCTATGTTCACATCTGTTGGGAATAGATAAATGAAGAAAATGATGTTGATTTGATTAGTCAAGCAATTGTTTCCGTTTTAACCACAGGTATTTTAGATTATTTACCTTTCTTGAACTTTAGCTCACTTTAGTCATTTTAGCTCACTTTAGGCACTCTATTTCACTTTAGTTCACTCAAATAATGCTTATCAGAATCGGTACACGGGCGAGCCAACTGGCCCTTGCTCAGAGTAAATGGGTAATTGATAGAATCTCGGCCAAATATCCTGATATCAGGGTTGATGTAGTCACGATAAAGACAAAAGGTGATAGGATAATTGATACACCGTTAAGCACTATCGGCGGAAAGGGGCTATTTGTAAAAGAGATTGAAGAGGCCCTCACACGAAACGACATAGATGTAGCTGTGCACAGCCTGAAGGATGTTCCCGCCGAACTGCCTGACAATCTGTATATCGGGATTATCCCTGAGAGGGAAGATCCACATGATGTCATGATCTCAAAGGATAACATACCCCTTGAAGATCTGCCAGAGGGCTCCTGTATAGGCACCAGTAGCTTGAGACGTTCCGCCCAGCTTCTGCATCATCGGCCGGATCTAAAGATTGTTCCTTTGAGGGGGAATCTGGACACCAGGATCAGAAAACTGGATACAGCTGATATTCAGGCAATTGTTGTTGCCGCAGCCGGGTTAAAAAGAATAGGTTTTAAGGATAGGATAACCCAATCCTTTTCCTTTGATCTCATGCTGCCTGCAATTGGGCAAGGTGCCTTAGGCCTTGAACTTCGGCGGGATGATCAGAAAATAAGGGATATACTGTCTTTTTTGGATCATGATACAACAAGACTGACAGCCGAAGCTGAACGGTCCTTCCTCATGGAGCTAAAAGGCGGCTGTCGCCTCCCTGTCGCTGGGCTGGCAAGATTTAAGAATGACTCTCTCTCGTTAGATGGTCTGGTGGCTAATCTTGATGGAAGCACTATATTTCGGGATGTGATTATTGGTCCACCGGAAAGTCCTCGAGAGCTCGGGGCAACCCTGGCGCATAGGCTTTTGGATGCAGGGGCACGCAAGATCTTGGGAAAAATTTATGGAAGAAGTTTATAACCGCATCTCAGCCACGAATTGACACAAATAGACACAAATGAACCTGACCCTCCCGATGATATCAGGACAGGCGGGAATGAAATTCTGTATAAAAGACCTGCCCGCCATCCGGCAGGCGGGATTGTTAAATAATTATTCGTAATAATTAGTGATAATTTGTGGCTAAAAAGTAAGTTGAAAGACAAACCAAAAGGAATGGTCTACCTCATTGGGGCTGGACCGGGTGACCCTGATCTAATTACAGTAAAGGGCAAAGATTGTCTTCAAAAGGCCGATTGTATAGTTTACGATTACCTTGTCACCGAATCATTGTTATGCCTGGCAGGTGAGGGTGCGCAGACCATATATGTAGGCAAGAAAAGTGGTCGCCATAGCATGAACCAAGGGGAGATAAACAATCTTCTGATTGAAAAGGCAAAAGAGGGCCTGACCGTGGCGAGGTTAAAGGGGGGTGATCCCTTTATCTTTGGAAGGGGCGGGGAGGAGGCCATGGAACTGTTTAAGGCAGGCATAACGTTCGAGATAGTTCCTGGAGTAACCTCGGCAGTAGCAGTCCCTGCTTATGCGGGCATACCTTTGACACACAGAGATTATTGCTCTACTGTATGCCTCATAACCGGGCATGAAGATCCCACCAAAGAAGAGTCACATGTCAACTGGAGTGCTCTCTCGAAGTCTTCCGGGACCCTGGTATTCCTTATGGGAATTGGCAATTTAGGCAAGATAGCAAGAAAGCTGATAGACAAAGGCCGGCCATCGGATTCTCCAGTGGCAGTTATAGGCAATGGTACCATGCGGAATCAGAGGACAATAACCGGAACACTTGCCAATATCAGCAAAAAGGTCAAAGACACGGATCTTACACCACCAGGGGTGATTGTGGTTGGTGATGTGGTAAATCTAAGACACCATCTCAATTGGTTTGAATCCCGGCCACTCTTTGGCAAGAGGATTCTGGTTACCAGGCCAGAGGATCAGGCTGTTGACTTCATCAGGGCTCTATCTGAGTTAGGTGCCCAGTGTTTAGTATTTCCAACCATTAAGATAATACCCCCTGCAACCTGGAAGGAATTCGATAGGGCAATAGAGGGCCTCTCCAGATATGACTGGATACTATTTACCAGTGTTAATGGGGTTACCTACTTCTTTGAACGGTTAGATGTGGCAAAAAGGGATACCAGGCACCTTAGCGGGATTAAGATTGGGGCTATAGGTCCCAAGACCGCAGCAGCTTTAATGGATAGGGGGATTAATCCTGACCTGATTCCTGATGTATACTGGGCAGAGGAAATTGTGGAGGCATTAAAAGGATACCACCTTAATGGAAAACGGGTTCTCCTGCCAAGGCCTTCAATAGCAAGGGACTATATTCCCAAAAACCTCAAGAAGTTGGGGGCTTTCGTGGATGAGGTTGAGGCATATCAGACAGTGCAGCCAGAATACAGTCAGGATCAATTAGACACGTTATTCGAATCTGGCAAGATAGATATGATTACCTTTACCAGTCCCTCAATTGTTGGCAACTTCATGGCTCTGCTAAAAGGTAAACCGATCTACGAGGGAATTTCAAAGGTAGGGGCTGCCTGTATAGGGCCAGTTACCGCTCAAAAGGCAAAAGAAGTGGGGCTAAAGGTAGTTGTGATCCCTGATGAATATACGGCGGATGCCCTCACCCGGGCCATTGTTGAATATTATGCGCATTAGATTTCGCAAATTCTAGAACCTATTGAAATAACAAGACGTCTTAGTAATTCTCAGCATTTGCCTTACCCATCACCTGCCCGAAATCTCTTCTCTAAACCCATCACTCCACTATTCCATCACTCCAATACTCCAATAGCGGAGCAGAGCAAGCTAACTCAATCCCCACACCTTCCTGGATGCCCAGATTACTTTATCCAAAATACTCCTTGGACATACCAGTAAGCCGTAATGATTTTCAACATCTCCGGATGATCTGACATAGCTTATCGGCTCCCCTGTTCCTGAAAGAAGAACACCACCGGCCTCTGAAGCGATGACTTCACAGGCACAGGTGTCCCATAACTTTGTCCCCCTGGAAGGATGCAGATACATATCTGCCTCTCCATTGATAACTATGGCCAGCTTCCTACCCACGCTTCCTGACGAAATTTCATCCTGGATAGCCAACATTTTAATGAGCTTGTCTACCTTTGAATCCCTGTGTGAACGGCTGATTGCAATACGTAGATGTTTCAGGTCAGTAGCATCAGACATCTTTACTCTTTCTGGCTTATATCCTTGAGATAGAAAGCTTTTATAGGCACCTAAACCTTTACAAGCATAAAGTTCTAATCCAGTAGCTGGCTCTACCACTACACCAATGGTTGGCTCACCAAAATGTGTTAAACCAACCATGCTAACGAATTCACCATTAGCCTTGATGAAATCCCTTGTGCCATCCAGAGGATCAATCATCCAGACCCATTCAGATCCTGTTTTATCCCATGTATCAGGCTCTTCCTCTGTTAATATGGCATGTTGAGGAAAGTTGGTTTTTAGCTTTTGTAGAATAACCTCATTCGCGGCCATATCCGCAGCAGTTACAGGATCATCCTTACCCTTTTCTCTGATACCAATATCATCACCCGAAAGATATTGCTGGTAGATTTCCTTTATCTTTTCTGCTCCTAATCGGGCTGCTTGTCTGGCAATATCCAATAGGTATTCCAGGTCATGTTTCATCAATAACCCCATTAAATTTAAAATCTTGACTGCTTAAAGTGTTGACAAATAATGTTCATAAGGATAAGCTTTTTTTAAAAATATATCAAGGTACTTCCTTGCCGAAGTGGCGGAATTGGTAGACGCGCTAGGTTCAGGACTTAGTGGGTGTATGCCTGTACGGGTTCGAGTCCCGTCTTCGGCATTCCAATAAAATCAAGGGGTTAGCCATTATTGGTTAACCCCTTTTTTATTGTTTTTTAGCACCTGTTCAAGAGAATGGTCAGCATTTGCGAGGTACTTTTGCATCTGATGAAATGTTTTTCCTGTCGTGGTAAGATTTTTTTAATGAAGGGGTAAAGAACATGAATTTGTTTTTTTTGGTTGTGCCGAGGTTTTTCTCGAATTAGGGGAAGACAAAGAGATGGAAGTCAAGGGAGAATACAGGGTGGAAATTATCTATCAGGATGAGGAAGAAAAAAGGATCTGGTCATGGGGATTATGTTGAGATAATTGTTTCAAATATGATTGAAGGAAAGTTGTTGAGGTTTTGATTAGTATAAGTATAGTTGAATTTGTCCAGATTGCAGTATATGGCTAACCTGGATTTTTCACCAAAGCCGAATTATGCACAATCATGTTAGAATGCTATACTTCTTAGATTGCTCATATGTGCCAGCGTGCAAGCCCGAACCAGTTTTGGATATTTTTCCGATAACACAACATTATGGAAATTGAAGGTATTGGCAAGATACCTGATATTTTTAATAATATAAAAAACCTAATAACATAACTTAAAAGCGCCCCACTTTAATAAGTCCCCATTTTTTCTCCTTTTTAATCGTCGATAGGAAAGGTTTAAAAACGGCAGTTAAGCATTATTAAAAAACCCCACTCCCGATCCGAGAATGAGGCTTTAATTCATTTATTTTAGAATGTCTAAAATTGCTTAAATCGCTTCATTATAACAGCAACTGAACCATATGTAGGGCTATCAAGTCCTTGAAAGGGATGTTCAATATCTTCAATTTGTCCTAATTTGCTTGTCCAAATCCCCGAACTCAATTGTCTTGACACATGTGTTGGTTTATTGTTTGCGCCAATATAGATCGCTATTTTTTGATAACCTTCTTCATAATCACCGGTTTCACATTCTTGGTAACCCCGCTTTTCAAACAAATCTTTAAAAGCCCCTAAAGATTCCTCTCTTGGTACTTCATCAGGCCAGTAATATTGATTATTCGCATCAGGCCACCACCATGCCCCTATATCCCCGGCTGCCCATGCAATACAATTATATTCTGGAGTTGATGGGCTGGTGATAGTGTAGTTACTAACCTCTAAACCAGGGAAAGTTTTTTCAATCTCCGATTCACTCATGGCAGGTAGTTTTGTTCCTTCCCCCACTGAATCCATGCCTTTGTCATTTCTTTTATTCTTCCTCTATATTTTGATTGCACTGGATCTTCACCAGTAACTGATTTTAGAGCCCAAAACCAATGCCCTGGTTTAATAGTCATTTCATTTAGGATCAAGGGGATAACACTTGGCCCCATGCCAATAATCTGTTGGTAAGAAGAATGCATGGCTATCTCAGTTACAGATGACAGCATTGCAGTCTCTTGTTCCCATTGCGATTTTAGATTGAAAAACCTAATGGCCGGATTGGCCCACTGCCTTGTGAGTGGTTTAAAAAAGTGAGTAGCGGCATCTTCAACATATCTTTTGACCAATTTAGAATCTGGTCCAATAGTGGAATCATCTTCTGCAATGTTTATTATTTCATCTGCCAGTACTGGATCATTCATCTAAAAAGCTCCTTTGTTTTGTCGGTTATGCTGTTAAAAAAAATGTCATTTTTAAAATTGCGTAGTTTATCGAAATCGTTCCATATCTCATTCATATTTTTATTATATTCAACCTGACGAAAAACATCTATATCAAAAATTAGGGATAATTTTTGCGGTTTGGTAGGTTTCTCCATAGTCATTGTGACAATAGCATTTGCTGGTATTTCATCATTTGGCAACTCGATTCTCATTAGAAAGTGTGATACTTTTTGAGGAAGGTTAGGCGCTATTTCAGGGTTTGTCAAAATATATTCGTTGAAATGTTTCATTGGGAGGGGAGCTTCAATTCGGTTAATATAACGCAAGGCAATCCGTACAATTTTTATAGGCTTGATCTGTTCAAGATAAGGTTTCCATAATTCCATGGCTTCCGATTTCAATGCTGCCCAATTTTCATATGGTTTTAACTTGTTGAATGTAAAGCCATCAAATCTATATTGCACGACCTTTTTGTCCTGTTGAGATCGCAATAAATACCCAAGTGCGCGTTCTTGACCTGGAGTATAGGTTGGATCTTTTCCAATGTTAAAGCTGGCATGGAAAAGTCTTTGTTCAGTTATTTCAGGAAAACGCTCTTTGATAGCTGTGTGAAATATTTTCAGATCATTAAGGGTTACTCCTTCTTCTATCTGAACTTTTATATCCAGCAGTGCTTCTGTTATCGGTGCATTTTTAAAAATTTCGTAATCTGTCAAATTATTACTCCTCTATTAGGTTATATATAATGAAAAAGGATAATAGGTCAACCATTTATAGTTTAGTTCAATTAGACTATCTTCCAAGTCACTCTAAAATGTTACGAATAGTATTTGATGTTACAATCTGTTGGACCATATCGGACCAGTATAATATGATATTCAGGAGCATTTAATGAATCTGGGATATCTGCTATCTATTCGTAATTCCAGTAATATCAGAAATGTTGTGATATTCAAATCGTAACCCAACAGCCTATTCGGTTTTCTTATTCCTCGGTCCCAACGCGGATCAGGAATGCACAATAGCGGATGAAACCTGAAAAATCCTCCGATTCAATGTTTCTGCTACTATAAGTCATAAGGCAGGTCACCCACCGAAACCTTTCCAATAGTGTTTTTAATCATTAATCCGACTTGGTGAATTTGGTCCTTCCAACAATTCCTTTAATTTTCCTCCACCACCCTGACAATTTGCCCTTGATTAAGCCTAAATTTCAATTCTGGCGCTCAATATAAAAACGAATAGCAGAGTATAGGCCTGTTGTTGATCTCGTGCCCAAATGTCTGTGGCAGTTCCTGGCAGTATGCCAAACTAAGAAATAGTGCATATCTATCCGCCAGAAAATCTCCACACCATTTCATTCTAACCCCCTCTGACCCCATTTATCCCGCCGTATGCCTCCCTATAATTACCTAACCTCTATAAGGTAGGAAGGACATATTCAGATGTGGTATCCGACGTCCAGGAATAAACTAATCTCTATAGGTAAGGGGGCACACTGCCCCGAAATCAAAAAAATCAAAGGAGGTATTAAGCTATGAAATAAATAAGAGAAAAGCATTCTAGCATTGGTGACCGAATATAGATATTTATTAGGAAAGGGTGTCCATTTTGATAAATTTTATGTAAAATTATAGAGATAATTGTGAATCACAAGACATTAATTTTAAATAATTGATTCATGGAATTGATGAAAACTGTCATCGAAATAAACCGAATGATTGCTGAGGCTGAAGAAGAATT